>CAZEZD010000319.1:0-3911 GCA_964516115.1 uncultured Hyphomicrobiales bacterium | reverse complement strand
GGCTCGGCACGCCGCTCGCCTTCGACCTCGGCCCCGGCGCGCTGTCGCCGGAGGCCATCGCCCATCCGCCGGCCTTCGACCGCGCCCGCGCCGTCTTCCGCTTCGACCAGGTCGGGCGCGCCCTCATCCACGGCCTGAAATATGGCGACAGGCTGGAAGTCGCCGTGGCGCTGTCGGGGTGGATGGCGGCCGCCGGGCGCGAGATGCTCGCCGACGCGGACGCCCTCGTGCCGGTGCCGCTGCACTGGACGCGGCTTGTCGCCCGGCGGTTCAACCAGGCGGCGGAACTGACGCGGCACCTCTCGCAGCGCACCGGCATCGCCAACGAGGCGATGCTGCTGAAGCGCGTGCGCCGCACCCGCCACCAGGTCGGCCTGACGCGGGCGCAGCGGCTGGACAATGTCACCGGCGCCTTTCGCATCGCCGAGGACCGCAAGGGCTGGGTGCGCGGCAAGCGGCTGGTGCTGGTCGACGACGTGCTGACCACCGGCGCCACCATCGAGGCCTGCTGCCGGGTGCTCAGGCGGGCGGGGGCCGCGCGCATCGACGTGCTGACGGCGGCGAGGGTTGTGGAGGGTCCCTTCGCGGTCCATATCTGAGGGCCTGTGACACATCCACGGAAGCCGTGATGCCCGAGATCATCGTCTACACGAAGGACTACTGCCCCTACTGCCATGCGGCGAAGGACCTGCTGCGCAAGAAGGGCGCGGCCTTCACCGAAATCGACATCCAGAAGCATCCCGAGCGCCGCGCCGAGATGATCCAGAAGGCCGGCGGCAGCACCACCGTGCCGCAGATCTTCATCGGCGGTCGCCATGTCGGCGGCTGCGACGACATCCATGCGCTGGACAGCGCCGGCAAGCTCGACCCGATGCTTGGCGCCTGACCCATGGCGGAGACGATGAGCGGACCCTTCACGGCGGCCTGCGTTCAGATGCGGGCGGATGTCACGGTGAAGCCCAGCGTCGATCAGGCCATCGCCCTGATCCGCGAGGCGGCGCGGTCCGGCGCGCATTATGTGCAGACGCCGGAGATGACCAACATCCTGCAGCCGGAGCGGCCGAAATTCTTCGAGGAGATCCGCTCGGAGGACGAGGATCCGTCCATCCCGCTGTTCCAGGCCGAGGCCATGACGCTCGGCATCTGGCTGCATGTCGGCTCGCTGGCGATCAGGGTCGGCGAGCGGCAGGCGGCGAACCGCGCCTATGTCATCTCCCCCGACGGCGAGGTGGTGGCGGCCTATGACAAGATCCACATGTTCGACGTGGACCTGCCCAACGGCCAGACCTACCGCGAGTCCGCGGCCTATGCGCCGGGCGACGTCGCCGTGATGGCCGACCTGCCGTGGACGCGGCTCGGCGTCACCATCTGCTACGACCTGCGTTTCCCCAACCTCTACCGGACGCTCGCCGAGCAGGGCGCCGGCGTGATGGCGATCCCCTCCTCCTTCACCGTGCCGACCGGCGAGGCGCACTGGCATGTGCTGATGCGCGCCCGCGCCATCGAGAACGGGGCCTTCGTCGTCGCGGCGGCGCAGGGCGGCATGCACGCCTGCGGCCGCGCGACCTATGGCCACAGCCTCATCGTCGACCCCTGGGGCCGCATCCTCGCGGAGGCCGATCACGACGAGCCGGGCGTGATCCTCGCCGAGATCGACCCGGCCAAGGTGGACGAGACCCGCGGGCGCATTCCCTCGCTGGCCAATGGCCGGGTGTTCAGCGTCGCCGACATCCCATGATCAAATACGCCCTCCACTGCGAGAAAGCGCACGAGTTCGAGAGCTGGTTTCCCTCCTCGGACAGCTACGAGGCCCAGCGCAAGCAGGGCTTTGTCGCCTGCCCGGTCTGCGGTTCGACCCGGATCGACAAGGCGCTGATGGCGCCGCAGGTGGCGCGCAGGGACCGCCGTCCCGAGCCCATGCCTGTCGCCGGCCCGCCGGTTCCAGCCCCCGCCGCCGAGCCGGTCGCCATGGTCTCGCCGGTCGAACAGGAACTGCGCGCCAAGATCCGCGAACTGCGCGAGCACCTCGTGAAGAACGCCGACCCCGTCGGCGACCGCTTCGCGGAAGAAGCGCGCAAGATCCACTACGGCGAGACGAAGCACCGCTCGATCTTCGGCCAGGCGACGCCGGACGAGGCGCGGGAACTCGCCGATGAGGGCATCGAGTTCCACGCCCTGCCGGTGCTTCCCGACGACCGCAACTGATGCGGCAGCACGCGGGCTTTGCGCGGCGTCCGCAGCCTGCTAGGCGATGGGGCGAGGAGCCCCTGCATGACCCGTCCGATCCTTCTCGCCGGCCTGATCGCATGCGCATCGCCAGCACTCGGCCCGCCAGCCCTTGCCGCACCCGCCAGTGTCCGCATCGCCAATGAGAGTGTGCCGACGCTCTGCGCGGAGGAGGACAATGTCGACCTGAGGCTGCACGGGGCGACGGTGCGCCGCTTCCGCGTCGAGGCGCTGCATCCGGCCGCCGTCGGCACCATCGTGCAGGACATCACCGCGCCGGACTTCACCGACTGCACCATCACCGACAAGGAGGACTTCCGCTTCACGCCGCGCGACGTCGTCATGTACGAGGACGCGCGCATCAAGGTGCTCGGCATCACCTTCGACAAGTTCTGGCGGCCGGACCGGGTGCCGTTCACGGTGGGCAACCGCACCGAGGACGACTTCCACCTGGTGCAGCTCTACCACAAGGAGCCCGGCAAGGAGCCTTACGAGTTCCTCGTCATCTATCCGGTCGACGGCTACTGGCGCCTGAAGCCGCAGCCGCCGGCAAGCCTCTCCGACATCGTCTATGGTACCTCCATGCTCGTCGGCCCGATCGAGGTGATGCAGCGGCCGATCGTCAACATGCGCGCCATCCGCTTCGATCCGGCGACGCTGACCTTCCACCTCGATTTCAGGCTCGGCGGCTCCGCCGAGGTGAAGGTCGCCGGCCTCGACCGCAGCCGCGTGTCGCTCGACGTCGCCCTGTCGCAGCCGATCTCCGGCCGCCCCTTCGCAGCCCTCCGATCCATGTATGTCACCGAGACCAATGCCGACGGCGCGCGGGTGGAATGGCGGGCGGCGGGCGCCAACCGCTGGCAGGAGAGCCCGGTCATGGACTTCCGCGGCGGCGAGGGCATCGAGATGAAGCTGACCCGCGCCGTGCCGAGCCGGCACAACACCTCGGCGCCGGACTATCGCTTCGTCGGCTTCGCCGACTGATCACATCGCATCGGCGGGACAGCCGAGCCGCACCGGAGGACGCAGCATGAAGGCCATCGTCATCGAGGGGTTCGGCGATCCCGCCACCACCATCCACCTCAAAGACCTGCCCGAGCCGGCAGCGCCCGGGCCGGGCGAGGTGACGGTGGAGATGCTCGTCCTCAACATCAACCCCTCGGACCTGCTGCAGATCCAGGGGCTCTACGGCACCTCGCGGCCACCGCTGCCCTTCATTCCCGGCGGCGAGGCCGTGGGCCGCATCGCCGCGGTCGGCGAGGGCGTCACGGGCCTTGCCGTCGGCGACATCGTCTCGCCGATGATCCTCAACTGCTGGGTGGAGCGGGTGACGATGAAGGCCTCGCTCGTGATGAAGCTTCCCGCCGACATCGACCTGAAGCAGGCGGCGATGCTCAAGGGCAACCCCGCCACCGCTGAGGCGCTGCTCTCCGACCAGGTGGCGCTTGAGCCCGGCGACTGGCTGATGCAGAACGCCGCCAACTCCGCCGTCGGCACCTTCCTCGTGAAGCTCGCCAGGCAGCGCGGCATCCACACGCTGAACATCGTGCGACGCGAGAGCGCGGTGGCCGGCGTGCAGGAGGCCGGCGGCACCGTCGTCCTCGCCGATGCGCTGGAGGACGCCCGCGCCTTCCGCAAACGCGTGCAGGAGGCGACCGGCGGCGCGCCGGTGAAGCTCGCCATCG
>CAZEZD010000318.1:0-3911 GCA_964516115.1 uncultured Hyphomicrobiales bacterium | reverse complement strand
AAGTGAGGAATCCCGCATGAGCGAGGTCGTTCTCGACCAGATCCGCAAGGTCTATCCAGGCGGCGTGGAGGCCGTGCGCGGCGTCGACATCCATGTGCCGACCGGCGCCTTCTGCGTGCTCGTCGGCCCCTCCGGCTGCGGCAAGTCCACGCTGCTGCGCATGATTGCGGGGCTCGAGACCATCAGCGGCGGCGAGTGCCGGATCGGCGAGCGGCGGGTCAACGAGCTGGAGCCGGCCGAGCGCGACATCGCCATGGTGTTCCAGAACTATGCGCTCTACCCGCACATGTCGGTCTACGACAACATGGCCTATGGCCTGAGGAACCGCGGCACGCCGAAGCCCGAGATCGACGACCGGGTGCGCGAGGCGGCCCGTATCCTGGAGATCACCGCCTTCCTCGACCGCAAGCCGCGCCAACTGTCCGGCGGCCAGCGCCAGCGCGTCGCCATGGGCCGCGCCATCGTACGCAAGCCCAAGGTCTTCCTGTTCGACGAGCCGCTGTCCAACCTCGACGCCAAGCTGCGCATCCAGATGCGGGTCGAGATCAAGAAGCTGCAGCGGGCGCTCGGCGTCACCTCGGTCTATGTCACCCACGACCAGTTGGAGGCGATGACGCTGGCCGACGTGCTGGTGGTGATGAACAAGGGCCTCGTCGAGCAGGCCGGAGAGCCGCTCGACATCTATGAGAAGCCGGCCTCCACCTTTGTCGCCAGCTTCATCGGGGCGCCGCCGATGAACCTCATTCCCGTCGAGGCCGGCGCGAGCGGACCGTCGGCGGCCGGGCTGACTGGCGGAAGCGGCCTCGCCGTTCCGGCCGGCGGCGCGATCCTCGGCATCCGCCCCGAGCATCTGATGGTGGTGACCGGCCCGGTCCCCGGCGATTCAGTCGGCCTGACGTTCCCCGTCTCGGCGGTCGAGGCCGTCGGCGCCGAGACCTTCGTCTACGGCCCCGTTGGCGGCAGCGGTCAGGACATCATCGCGCGGCTCCCCGGCAAGGCGCTGCTGGCGCCTGGCACGCCGGTATCGGTGGCGGCCACGGCCGAACATCTGCACCTCTTCGACAAGGACTCGGGCAGGCGCATCGGGCCCTGAGCTTCGAGGCCGTCCCGGGGACCCGTCCACAGCCTCCGCGAGCCGGCTCTGCCGCCCATCCTTGCGGCGTGGCATGCCGATGGCCATATTCGGGAAGCGCCGGAGGTTTCCGGTGCGCTGGGTGCCTTCGGGGTCCGGCCGATGTCGCTCAGTCGAGGACTTCGCCCATGTCGCGCGTGCCGTCTCTCTCCTCGCCCTTCCTGCTGGGCTTCGACCAGCTCGAGCGGGTCCTGGACAGGGTCACCAAGGGGGCCGAGGGTTATCCGCCGTACAATATCGAGCGGATCGCCGCTTCGGCCAATGGTCCCGAACGTCTTCGCATCACGCTGGCCGTTGCGGGTTTCACCCGCGAACAGCTGGAGGTCACGGTCGAGGAGAACCAGCTCGTCATCCGCGGCCGTCAGCAGGACGACGCGGAGGGGCGTGATTTCATTCACCGCGGCATCGCCGCACGCCAGTTTCAGCGCGTCTTCGTGCTGGCCGACGGCATGGAGGTCATGGGAGCCGACCTGAAGAACGGGCTCCTCTCGGTCGATCTCGCCCGCCCGGAGCCTGAAAGGATCGTGCGGCGCATCGACATCGCGGCCCTGGATTGATCCCGGGGCCTTTGCAGCCTGCCTTTGAAGGAGGTTCGTTCCATGACTGCCCATTCCCCCGTCAGCCCGGAAGTCCTGGCCCAGATCGGCGTCGCCAAGGTTGCCTATGTGAAGCCGATGCGCTCCGACGACATCACGCGCATGTTCCCGCAGGCGCCCGCCCTGCCGCCCGGGCTGGATCTCTTCGCCCTCGTCTCCGCCGACGGCATTCCGATCATGGTCACGGACAGGCGCGAGGATGCTGTCGCCAATGCGTGGCAGAACGAGCTTGAGACGGTGAGCCTCCACTGACCGCGACGATGGCGGGCGGCGCGTGGCGCTGCCCGATCAGGCCGTGGCGGACGAGCTTTCCCGGATCTGCCAGAAGCGCAGGACACGCAGCGCGGTATTGGTGGTGAGCTTGCCGTAGCTCTCGCGAGTCTCATCGAGGGACGCCTGCGACGTCCCTGCGGTTCCGGGGCGCAGCACCAGGATCGCGCGCAGTGTCGGCCAGCCGAGGCCCGCGGCCCGCGCGAGGATCAGGATCGGGTCCGGACGATCGCCGAGGAAGAGCCGCTCGACCATTTCAACCGCCACACCGCAGAGCACCGACAGGGCGCAGACGGTTTCGTCGATCTTGCCCCCTTCGGCATAGGCGCGCAGTTGCGCCTCGTCGAGTTCGCCGCGGCTGTGCCGGACGATGATCGCCCGATGGATCGCCGTGTAGTCCTTGGCCTGGGCCGAGGCGCCGACCGCGATGCGATCCACGACCCCGGCCAGCGCACCGGAGAGCTGCGCCTTCTCGCGCGCAGTCGATGACGCCACAAGCCGCTTGCGGACGGTCTCCTTGGCAGTCGAGAGAATGACGCGGAACAGGTAGGGCGGGATGTCCTTGCGCATGCCGACGCATTCGGCCAGCAGGTCGTCGTTCCTCGATCGCTCGACCAGCGCGTCATAGCCCCGGGTCGAGAACCGCGCGCCGTCGTTGGAGGCCACCGAAAAGGCGACGTGCGCATTGCCGCGGTCGACAAGCACGTCGGTGACGGTTTCGCTGACGGACTTGCGCCCGGCGATCGCCAGCATGTGATCCTGGCTCTTGGTGCGGGCGATGGCGGCGAGCGTCTTGTCGTCGAGCTGCGACGACAGCAGCAGGATCGGCCGGGCGACGTCGATCTCGTCGTCCTGGGCGAGGGAGCGGATCACGGTCTTCGGCGCACTCATGACGGGCGCCAGGCGCTCCGCCAGTTCCTGCCGGACAGCCTTTTCCATGGCGGTCGACAGACGGCCGATGACGTCGTCAAAGAGTTCGATCTGCGATTCCGTGTAGCGGTCGGCGTCGCGCAGGAAGAGGTCCGTCACGCGCCGCAACGTCTCGACACGACGGTCGCTGGTGCCGTGCGAGATGACGTCTTCCAGCTCTTCGATGATCGTCACCGAGGCCATTCCCGCTCAATTCCCGAATGCCATGCAAAACTCCACGTGCCGGGATGGTAAGCGTTCCCCATTAAGAAGAGGTTGCGTGATCGGCGAAGATACCCGGATGAAGTGCTGTGCCGGGTCGCCGGCAGCGCCGGAGCGCTCCTTGCGGAGGACTGCCGGACCCCGCTTGCCGAGGCCGGTGAAAATCCTGCGCGGCGCGCTTGATGCCCGAAAGGAAATGTGCCAAACACGCGCTCCTCGAACGGACCTGCCGTTCGGGGCAAGGCGGCCCGTCAGGGGCGGCCACCCGGCGGATGATCCTGGATCCGCCACGTTCCCTCGGGAGCAGATGGGGCCATAGCTCAGCTGGGAGAGCGCTTGCATGGCATGCAAGAGGTCGGCGGTTCGATCCCGCCTGGCTCCACCAAACACCCGCTTCTAACGTGCGGCTGTCCCACCTTTCGGACTTCTCTCGACATTCTCGTGGGTTATTCGCGCCTTCTGGCATTGGAGTGCTAGCGAGACGCCGTTCGGTACGGTCTGGGTGGCCTTTCGGGCGGCCGTTCTCGACGCCCGAAGTCGAATGTCCAAGCCATGATGGTCGAGACCGGTTCGATCGTCGCGGAGAGCGGTTCGATCTTTCGGCGGGCGTGGGATGCGAACACGAACGTTGGCGAGGCTTGGTGGCCCATGCTTCATTGCGATCGTCGCTGGGAGCGGGTTCTACGTCCAGCTTAGAAGGGCAGGGCGGTTCAGACGCCAAGCACTGCGCGCTGCTCGGTCCAGGCCATCGGCAGATCGCGCACGATCTCGGTCGCGCCGAT
>CAZEZD010000317.1:0-3915 GCA_964516115.1 uncultured Hyphomicrobiales bacterium | reverse complement strand
CTGGTGGGTGGTCGACTACAACCGCCAGAGCCTGGACGCCGTCGTCCGCGAGGGCCTGTGGGAACGCTTCGAATCCATGTTCCGCAACTTCGGCTGGGACGTGGTGATCCTGAAGTACGGCAAGCTGCTGGAGGCCGCCTTCGCCGAACCGGGCGGCGAGGCGCTGCGCCGCTGGATCGATTCCTGTCCGAATCAGCTCTACGCGGCGCTCTGCTACCAGGGCGGGGCAGCCTGGCGGAAGCGTCTCCTCGACGACATCGGCGACCAGGCCGCGGTGACGGCGCTCGTCGAGCGGCGGTCGGATGCCGAACTCGCCCGCCTGATGACCAATCTTGCCGGCCACGACCTGCCCTCGCTGCTGGAGGCCTTCGCGAGCATCGACCACGACCGGCCCGTCTGCTTCATCGCCTACACGATCAAGGGCTTCGGCCTGCCGTTCCAGGGCCACAAGGACAACCACGCCGGGCTGATGACGCCGGCGCAGATGGAGGCGTTCCGCGCCAACATGGGCGTCAGGCCCGGCTTCGAGTGGGAGAGGTTCGAGGGTCTGGACGTGGCCGCGAAGGACATCGAGGCCTTCCTGAAGGCCGTGCCCTTCGCGGCGCGCGGACGCCGGCGCTATCAGGGGGCGAAGCTGCCGATCCCGGCGACGCTCGCCGTGCCGATGCAGCCGGCAATGGCGACGCAGCAGGGCTTCGGCCTGATCCTCAACGAGATCGCGCGCGGCAACGAGCCCTTCGCCGACCGCATCGTCACGACCTCGCCGGATGTCACCGTCTCGACCAATCTCGGCGCCTTCGTCAACCGCCGTGGCCTCTTCGCGCGCGAGGCGCTGGCCGACACCTTCCGGCAGGAGCGCATTCCCTCCACCTTCACCTGGGATTTCTCGCCGAAGGGCCAGCATGTGGAACTCGGCATCGCCGAGATGAACCTCTTCATCATGCTCTCGGCGCTCGGCCTCGCCCATTCCATCCATGGCGAGCGGCTCCTGCCGGTCGGGACCCTCTACGATCCCTTCATCCAGCGCGGCCTCGATGCCCTGAACTATGCCTGCTACCAGGACTCCCGCTTCATGCTGGTGGCGACGCCGTCCGGCGTGACACTGGCGCCGGAGGGCGGCGCGCACCAGTCGATCGGCACGCCGCTGATCGGCATGGCGCAGGACGGCCTGGCCGCCTTCGAGCCTGCCTTCGTCGACGAACTTGCCACCATCATGCGCTTCGGCTTCGACTACATGCAGCGCGACGGCGAGGGCGACCCGGACGAGGAGACCTGGCTGCGCGACGAGACCGGCGGATCGGTCTATCTGCGCCTGTCGACCCGCAGCATCGACCAGCCGCAGCGCGCCATGGATGCGGGGCTTGCGGCCGACGTCATCAACGGCGGCTACTGGATGCGCCGGCCCGGCCCCAATGCGGAGGTCGTCATCGCCTATATGGGTGCGGTGGCGCCGGAAGCGATCGCGGCGGCGGGACTGCTCGCCGAGACGCATCGCGACGTCGGCGTGCTCGCCATCATCTCAGCGGACCGGCTCAATGCCGGCTGGACGGCGGCCGAACGCGCCCGCCAGCGCGGCCATGCCGGCGCGACGAGCCATGTCGAGCGGCTGCTCGCGCCCCTGTCGCGCGACAGCGGCCTCGTCACCGTCATCGATGGCCATCCGGCGACCCTCGCCTGGCTCGGCGCGGTGCATTGCCACCGCGTCCGCTCGCTCGGCGTCGAGCATTTCGGCCAGACCGGCACGGTGGACGATCTCTACCGGCACCACGGCATCGATACCAACGCCATCCTGCACGCGGCGCAGGCGGTGATCGGCCAGCGGCCGGTGCGCTATCTGAGCGCGCTCGCCTGAGGTGTCCCGGCGCGGGACGCATGGGTTAACGGGCACGGCCGCCTTTTGCGGGCAGCGATGCGACGATGATGCGCCGGTGCGAGCATCGCCCCTCCGGATGGGCTGTCGCACCCGCCGGACGGACAGCGAACATCGCCTGCGACCCGATTCGGACATGGTCCGTTCCCGCCGCGATCCAGGCGTTAACACCATAGTGCGCGACCGGCCGATGCGGCGTCCGGCAGGGTTCGCCGTGTTGCGAGCCCGCGCGTCTTTACGGCTCCCGGAACGGGACGGGCGGTTCAGGAACGGATGGCCCGCAGCGACCGGAACGGTGCCGCGGCGGAACCGTCAGGCCCGCCGAACCCTCCAAAAAGCCCCAGGTCGCAGCGGACAATCAGGAAACGGGGTCATGGACCTGATTCGGACATGGTCCGTTCCCGGTGCGATTCAGGGGTTAACGCGCCGCGCGGATATCCGTCAGCTGCGGCCCGGGCGAACCGGCGGCATCACCAAGCGGTCGCGGCGGCAGGCGCGGCGGTCGATCTCCTGGCAGGCGGTGAAGTTCATGTCCCGGCCGATGCAGACTCGCACCTCGCGCAGCCGGCGATTGTCGCATTGCACGGCGATCATCTCGCGGGTGAGCCCGGGGTTGGCGCGCACGAAGGCCTCCTCGACCTCGTCCGGCGTCACCATGCGCGGCTCGGCGATGCTCTCGTATTCGGTCGGGATGCGCACCTTGGCGCGCGCCTGCCGCACCTGCTCGAAATAGGCGCCCGGCGAACGTGCACCGGAACAGGTGCCGTGCTTGGCCCATTGATGGCGCACCAAGCCGGGGGCCGGCATGATGTCGAGCATGGCGTTGACGGTGCGTCGCTCCAGCTCGCCGGCAGGCACCTGGCAATATTCCGGGAAGCCGCGGTGGAACTGCGGCCACAGGCCATGGACGACGAAGTGGAAGGGCCGGTCGCCGGCACATTGCATGGAGCGTGACGTGCGCTCGCCCGTCGCCTCACAGAAGGACGGCGACCAGCTCAGCGCCAGAACCCAGAAGTCGAACTCGCCGGGCGTTGCGCCGGGCCGCGCCTGGGCGAGGGCCGGAGAGGCGGCCGCGGAGGCGGCGAGGAGGGATGCGGCGGCAACGACGCGACACCATGCGAGCATGCGGGCGACCATGGGCAACCTCCCCCTCTCAGCGGCTGCAACCCTAACCGCAGATTGAGAACAAATCAAGAACTTATTTCAGGTTGGCGCGACTGACGCTCAGGGCCGCGCCATCCGGCAGGCCGGGTCGAAGCTGCGGCCGCGGTCGAGCCCGTGGACGCACCATTCCACGCCCCAGGTGGCGCCGATGATGCTCTGATCCTCAAGGATGGCGTAGCTGACGGTGCGCACGCGGCCGTCGGAGAGATGGGCGCGGGCCGAGCAGAAGCGGCGGGGTATGTTGTTCTGACCCCAGGGATTGCTGCTCACCAGCCGGACGCGGTCGAAGCCGCGGATGGCGAGCGACGAATTCCAGAAGCGCGCCTCCTTCTCGGCGAAGGTCTCCTGGATGCGCTCCAGCGCCGCCGGTTCGTCGCAGGGCAGCAGCCGGTTCTGGAAACGCGGATCGCGGAAGAACAGGGCTCCTGCCGGTCCGCGCAGCCTGAGATCCTCGGAGGCAGAGGCGCTGGAATCGCCGGGGACGCGCCCCGTCGTGTAGGTCGAGCCGTTGAGGCCGCGCGGTCCGGCGTCGCGATAGGCGAGGGTCTGCGCACCGGCAGCGGAGGCACACAGCGCGGTCGCGACGGCTGTGGCGAAAAGGCGGGTCCGCATGGCTGGTCGTCTCTCTCTCAAGGTCCGGGAGATGGCGGGACGATCCACGCGCAGGCTGCGCCGGTCAAGAGCGCGGCGGCCACAGCGCGGCGAAATCCGCCGCGTCAAGGGCGGCGGATGCGGACATAGAGGGCGCCGGCGCCGCCATGGCCGATGGCCGCCTCCTCGAAACCGATGACCAGCGGCCGCATCTCCGGCAGGGCCAGCCAAGGCGGCACGACGCGGCGAAGCACGCCGCGGCTGGCATAGGGGTCCGGGCGGTACGGGTC
>CAZEZD010000316.1:0-3931 GCA_964516115.1 uncultured Hyphomicrobiales bacterium | reverse complement strand
CGGCCTTCTTCAGGATCAGCTTGGCGCGATGGCGGGTCGGCAGGATGTTGTCGCGCAGATTGACGAGGTTGATGCCGTACCACAGTGCCAGCGCGGTCTTCATCGCCTCGAACTCGGACTTCTCGGCATAGCGGCGGAAGTAGCTCTGCGGGTCGCGGAAGGCCGTCTCGCGCAGCCGCATGAAGCGCTCGAGATACCAGCGCTCCAGCACCTCCTCCTCGGCGTCGATGAAGATGGAGAAGTCGAAATAGTCCGAGACGAAGGGAATGGCCTTGCCTTCGCGCGGCGGCCGCCCGGTCTGCAGGACGTTCAGGCCCTCGACGATGAGGATGTCGGGCCTGTCGACTTCCACCGCGCCGCCCGGCACGACGTCATAGACGAGGTGTGAGTAGATCGGCGCCTTCACGTGCCGCTCGCCGGCCTTCACGGCGGCAAGGAAGCGCAGCAGCGCCTTCGTGTCGTAGCTCTCCGGGAAGCCCTTCTTCTTCATCAGCCCCTCGCGCTCTAGATGCGCATTGGGGAAGAGGAACCCGTCCGTGGTGACGAGATCGACCTTCGGCGTGTTGGACCAGCGCGACAGCAGCGCCTGCAGCACGCGCGACGTGGTCGACTTGCCGACCGCCACGGAGCCGGCGACGCCGATGACGAAGGGGATTTTCACATCCTTGGCGCCGAGAAAGGACTGGCTGGCGCGCGACAGCTTCTGCTGGGCGGCGACGTAGAAGGACAGGAGGCGCGAGATCGGCAGGTAGATCGCCTCGACCTCCTCGATGGAAAGCTGGTCGGTGAAGGATCGGAGCTTCGTCACCTCCTCCGGCATCAGCGTCATCGGTGTGTCGGCGCGCTTCTCGGCCCACTCGGCGCGCGAGAAGACCCGATAGGGCGAGGGGCTGCCGTTGGGCGGCTCGACCAGGGCGGCGGCAGCGAGGCTTGCGGGCATCGGGCGCTCGTTCATTCAGGAGGTCTTGGACCGCGATGCCTTTTCGGCATGGCCCGACTGTGTCGTCCGGCGCGCGAGTTCGGCCATCACCTCGTCGAGGGCGATACCGCGCGCGCGCCAGACGACGAGCAGGTGGAACAGCACGTCGGCGCTCTCGGCCACGAGGCCGGCCCTGTCGTTCTCCGTGGCGGCGATGATCGCCTCGATCGCCTCCTCGCCGAACTTGCGGGCGCAATGGGCAGCACCCTTTTCGAGCGAGGCAGCCGTATAGCTCTCCGCCGCCGGAGCGCTGGCGCGCCGGGCGACGATGGCCTCGAGATCGGCGAGCGAAAAGGAACTCATCGGCACGCTGCCCTTGGACGAGGGACGGGACCGGCCATGGGCCGGGCCAGAAAGTCGCGGCATGATGCAGATTATCGGGGCAATGTCACGGTGGCAGAAGGGCTGAGACGGGCTCAGGGAAGGCGGTGCATCATCAGCCGTGCATCCTCGCCATAGCTCGACAGCTTCGCGGCAAGGCCGGGCCCGTCGACAGCCTCGAACCCCTGCCGCCGCCAGAAACCGCAGGAATTGTTCACGGCCACGAGGCTGAGATGGGCGAACCCTGCGTCCCGCGCCGTGGCCCTGAGCTGGTCGACGATGGCCCCGGCCGCGCCCGAGCCGCGCGCTGACGGCAGCAGGGCGAGGTCGTGGATGTAGAAAGTGTCGGCCGCGACCGGCACCCCCCCGAGATGGGCGTTGAGCGGCGGGCAGGAGCCGGAAAGCCACGGGTGGCTCAGCACATAGCCGGCAAGCCCGTCTCCACGGTCCCCGTCAGAATGGCCCCCGTTGCCATGGACGAGCACGCGGCAGCCGTTCGGACAAAGCTCCCGTCGCTCGGCGAAGACGGTGTCGTCCTCCGGGAAGTCGGGATGGACGGCAGCGGCGATGCGCGAGACGGCGGCAAGGTCCGCCGCGGTCATGGCGCGCCAGGCAAACGCGGTCATGGCCGCGCCCGACGCCACTGCTTCTCGACGTGCTTCGGCTTCGCCGCGAAGGTGATGTCACCCGAACGGGCCACCTCCTTCTCCAGGCGGGCATGGCGGGCGGCGATGCGCGCGAGCTTCGCCCGGCCCGCCTCGGTCCGCTCGATGCGGCGCGACAGCAGGTCGAGATCGCGGATCGCCCCCATCAACTCGCCGATGCGATCGAGCCGGCCCGCCTTCGGCTGGGCCCCGCGCGGACGGACTTCATCCAGCGCCTCGACCAGATGCAGGCAGTCCTTGATGCGCTTGCGCGCATCGTGAAGCGTCTCCTCGGCCGGCTTGGCCTCGTAGGTCCGATAGGCGCGGCGTGCCTTCCCATAGGCGCGCGCCACGGCCTTGGCGAGGTAGTGCTTCGGGGCGTCTGCCGGCGCCAGGCGCGCGATCACCCGGGCTTGGCGCTGCAGCGCGCCGCCAAGCGCAGCGAGGTCCACCCTCTCGCCCCGCGGAGCGCCCGGCCCCCGCGCGCCGACGGCGCGGGCGGCCTCCTCCAGCGCATGGGCGTCGCGCAGCGGCGCCAGCGTATGGGCGAAAGCGCGCAGGAAGCCGTTCTCGCGCTCCACGGCCCGCTTGGCCAGCGGCCTGAGCGCGCGCAGCAGACTGCGGGACCGCTTGATGTGGCGGCGGGCGAGATGCACCGCCTTCACCTGATCCTTCTCGGAGCCGAGCAACCGCCCGGCGGCGCGGGCGTGAGCCCCCGCCGCCAGCGCCAGATCCCTCGCCTCCGCGACCGGCCTCATGCGGCGACCCCCGTCCCGATCGGGCAGGAGACGCCGGTGCCGCCGAGCCCGCAATAGCCGTGCGGGTTCTTGGCGAGGTACTGCTGGTGATAGTCCTCGGCGAAATAGAAGGTCGGGGCGTCGACGATCTCGGTGGTGATTGCGCCGTAGCCCCTGGCCGCCAACGCCCTGGCATAGGCTGCCTTCGACGCCTCGGCGGCGGCCCGTTGCGCCGGCGTCGTCACGTAGATGCCAGAGCGATACTGCGTGCCGACATCATTGCCCTGCCGCATGCCCTGCGTCGGGTCATGGCTCTCCCAGAAGGTTGCGAGAACCTCGCCGGTCGTTAATTGCGTCGGATCATAGACCACCAACACCACCTCATTGTGCCCGGTGAGACCCGAGCAGACCTCTTCATAGGTCGGGTTGGGCGTGACGCCGCCGGCGTAGCCGACGGCCGTCACGAAGACGCCCGGCAACTGCCAGAACTTGCGCTCCGCACCCCAGAAGCAGCCGAGGCCGACGACAAGGCTCTCCATCCCGTCGGGATAGGGACCCTTGAGTGGACGACCGTTGACGAAGTGCCGCTCGGCGGTGGGGATGGCGATGGCGCGGCCCGGCAGCGCCTCGGCGGCGGTGGGCAGGGAGAGCTTCTTCCTGATTCCGAACATGGATGACCTCCTGATGCCCCTCATTCGCGCCGACGTCGACGAATGTTACCCGCCAGCGCAAGCCCCGCCAACATGGGCCCTCTGCCGGCGATCCACAACACGCCTGCGTGAGCCGGCATGTCCTCACCCGATCGTGGCTTGCCGCGCGAGGACGCGCCGGTGCCAATGCCGACCCGAGCCTTGAGGAGACCTGCGGCATGCTGGACCGGCCCTTCATCCTGAGTCAGAAGTCCGCCCGCGATCTCTCGCGCCGCAGCCTCGTCGCGGCCCCCGCCTTGCTGCTCATCGCCCGGCCGGCGCTGGCCCAGGGCCATCCGACACCCTCGCAGACGCGCGGTCCCTACTATCCCGTGACCAAGCCTGCGGATTCCGATCTCGACCTGACGCAGGTCGCCGGCCGGCCCCGCCGCGCCGAGGGTCAGGTGATCGAGGTGACGGGACGCGTGCTCTCCGCCCGCAGCGGCCCGCTGCCGGGAGTGACCGTCGAGATATGGCAGGCCGACCATCAGGGCCGCTACCATCATCCGCGCGAGAGCGCCGGCATGGCCGATCCCAACTTCCAGGGCTTCGGCGCGGTGC
>CAZEZD010000315.1:0-3932 GCA_964516115.1 uncultured Hyphomicrobiales bacterium | reverse complement strand
CGCCGGCTCCAGCTGTCGACGAGATCGAAGGTCAGCGGCGCCTGGACCGGAATGGTCGGGTGAAGCCCGGACGGCGGTTGCCAGGCCTTGAACCTGACACCGCCGACGAATTCACCGCTGCGCCCCGTCGCGGTCAATGGCACGGGCCGGCCGTTGCAGGTGACCGTGTGGCGCTCCGGCTGGAGCCCCATCAGCCGGACCTGCAGCCGCTCGACGGACGAATCAACAAAGCGCACGGTGCCGCCGATGGCACCTTCCTCGCCGAGCACGTGCCAGGGCTCCAGCGCCTGCCTCACTTCCATCCGCACGCCGGCATGATCGACCTGGCCGGCCAGCGGGAAGCGGAATTCGAACTGCGCCTCGAACCAGGCGGGGTCGAAGGCGTAGCCGGCGCGGCCGAGATCGCCGAGCACGCCGAGGAAATCCTGCCAGACGAAGTGCGGCAGCATGAAGCGGTCGTGGAGCGCAGTGCCCCATCGTACCAGCGGCCCGTCCTGCGGCTCCTTCCAGAACCAGGCGATGAGGGCTCGGATGAGGAGCTGCTGGGCGAGGCTCATGCGAGCGTCCGGCGGCATCTCGAAGCCGCGGAACTCGACGAGGCCGAGACGCCCTGACGGGCTGTCCGGCGAGAACAGCTTGTCGATGCACAGCTCGGTTCGGTGCGTGTTGCCGGTGGAATCGACCAGAAGGTTGCGGAACAGCCGGTCGACCAGCCAGGGGGCGGGAGCCTCACCCTCGCCGGGCTTCGGCACCATGGCCATGGCGATCTCGAGTTCGTAGAGCCCGTCGTGCCGCGCCTCGTCGACGCGCGGCGCCTGGCTGGTCGGGCCGATGAACATTCCGGAGAAGAGGTAGGAGAGCGAGGGGTGGCGCTGCCAGTAGAGCACGAGGCTCTTCAGCAGGTCCGGGCGCCGGAGGAACGGACTGTCCGCCGGCCTTGCGCCACCGACCACCACGTGATTGCCGCCGCCGGTGCCGACATGGCGGCCGTCGACCATGAATTTCTCGGTGCCGAGGCGGGCCAGCCGCGCCTCCTCGTAGAGGCCTTGGGTGATCGCGACGCACTCGCGCCAGGAGGCGGCGGGATGGACGTTGACCTCGATCACGCCGGGGTCGGGCGTCACCTTGATGACGTTGAGGCGCGGGTCGGTCGGCGGCGCATAGCCCTCGACATGGACGGTCAGCCCCAGCTCCTTGGCAGTGGCCTCGGTCGCCGCGAGCAGTTCCAGATAGTCCTCCAGCCGCTCGGTCGGCGGCATGAAGACGCAGAGCTTGCCGTCGCGCGGCTCCACGGCCAGCGCGGTGCGCACCGAATTGTCCTCGGTCAGAACCTGCTCGACCTGTTCGGCGCGGTCCGCGTCGCGCTCGCGCTCCACCGAGACGCGCTGGGTGATCCGCCCCTCGATGTCCTGCGGATCGGGCAGGTCGGTGGGCACCGTCCAGGGATCGGCAGCGACGACATAGGGATAGGAGGCCGGCGGCACATAGGGCAGGGAGCCCAGCGGCAGGCGGTAGCCGACGGGGCTGTCGCCGGGAACGAGGAAGAGCTTCTCGCGCTTCAGCTTCCATTTCTCCGTCATCCAATTGGATTTCGCCGGAGCGGCGTTCCAGCGCTGGATCGGCAGGACGAAGCCGGAGGGGTGCGTCAGGCCGCGCTCGAAGACACGGGCGATGCGGGCGCGGGCCTCGGCGTCCTCGAGCTTGGAATCCAGCGCGTCGACATTGACCGGAAGCTCGGCCTCCTTGATCACCCAGTGCGCCGGGTCCTCATAGGCCGGCAGGGCGGAGTCTCCATCGAGCCCGAGCTTCTCGGCGATGCCGGAGGCGAGCGCCCCTGCGCCGTCGATGGTCGCCGGGACCGGCGCCTCCTCGCGGGCGATGAGGGTCTCGTCCTTCCAGATCGGCTTGCCGTCGCGGCGCCAGTAGAGCGCGAAGGTCCAGCGCGGCAGGCTCTCGCCCGGATACCATTTGCCCTGGCCGTAGTGCAGGAAGCCACCGGGCGCGAAGCTGTCGCGCAGGCGGCGGATGAGTTCGTCGGCGCGGGCCCGCTTGGTGGGGCCGACCGCCCCCGTGTTCCACTCCTCGCCCTCATAGTCGTCGATGGAGATGAAGGTCGGCTCGCCTCCCATGGTGAGGCGCACGTCGCCGGCTGAGAGGTCGGCATCGACCTTGTCGCCAAGGGCGTCGAGCCGCTGCCAGGCCTCGTCGGAGAAGGGCGCGGTGACGCGCGGCCGCTCATCGACGCGGTCGACGCGCATGTCGAAGGCGAAGCTCACCTCCGCCGGATCGACGGCGCCCGAAATGGGGGCGGCCGAGCGGTAGTGCGGCGTCGCGGCCAGGGGAATATGTCCCTCGCCGCAGAGCAGGCCGGAGGTCGGGTCGAGACCGATCCAGCCGGCGCCGGGAATGTAGATCTCGGTCCAGGCGTGCAGGTCGGTGAAGTCCTTGTCGGTGCCGGCGGGTCCGTCGAGAGCCTTGAGGTCCGGCTTCAGCTGGATGAGGTAGCCGGAGACGAAACGGGCAGCGAGGCCGAGGCGCCGCGCGATCTGGACCAGCAGCCAGGCCGAATCGCGACACGATCCGGAGGCGTTCTCCAGCGTCTCGTCCGGCGTCTGCACGCCGGGCTCCATGCGGACGATGTAGCGGATCTCCTGCTGCAAGCGCTGGTTCAGGGCGACGAGGAAGTCGATCGTCTGGGTCGGGCCGCGGGGAACCGCCGCCAGATAGCGCTCGAAGGGCTCGCCGGCCGCCTCGGTGATCAGATAGGGCGCAAGCTCCTCGGCCAGGGCGGGTGCATAGGCGAAGGGATAGCTGTCGGCATAGCTCTCGATGAAGAAGTCGAAGGGGTTGACCACCGCCATGTCGGCGATGAGGTCGACGGTGATCGAGAACTCCGTCGACTTCTCCGGAAAGACGAACCGGGCCAGCCAGTTGCCGTGCGGGTCCTGCTGCCAGTTCACGAAATGCTGCTCGGGAACCACCTTCAGGGAATAGCTCTGGATCGCCGTGCGACTGTGGGGCGCCGGCCGCAGCCGGATCACCTGCGGGCCGAGGGTGACCGGGCGATCGTAGAGATAGCGCGTGACGTGGTGCAGCTTTGCGAGAATGGCCATGGCTACGATGGGTAAAGGGTGAAACGCGGCGGGTCAAAGGCGCCGTCGCACGAGGCGCCACCCGGCCAAGCAAACATTGCGCCGCCGCCCTTCGAGCGACGGACTTTCCAGCCATGGCGAAGCGACCCATAACGTGCATCGCTGGAGAACCGACATGCCGCTGACGATCCCGACCGCCCACGACCATTCCGACCTGCGCGAGGCCGTCCGCGATCTGTGCGGCCGCTACGACGACGCCTACTGGCGCCGCGTCGACGAGGAACGGGGCTATCCGGAGGCCTTTACGGAAGAACTCACCAGGGCCGGCTGGCTGGCGGCGCTGATTCCCACCGAATATGGCGGCTCGGGCCTCGGACTGACGGAGGCCTCCATCATCATGGAGGAGATCAACCGCTCGGGGGGCAATTCCGGTGCCGTCCACGGCCAGATGTACAACATGGGCACCATCCTGCGTGGCGGCTCCGATGAGCAGAAGGCGCGCTATCTGCCCAAGATCGCGGCGGGCGAACTCAGGCTCCAGACCATGGCGGTGACCGAGCCGACCACCGGCACCGACACCACCAGGCTGAAGACGACGGCGGTGAGGACGGGCGACCGCTATGTCGTCAACGGTCAGAAGGTGTGGACGAGCCGTGTCCAGCATTCCGACCTGATGGTGCTGCTGGCCCGCACCACGCCGCTCGACCAGGTAGCGAAGAAGTCCGACGGCCTGTCGGTCTTCCTCGTCGACCTGCGCGAGGCGATCGGCAATGGCATGACCGTCCGGCCGATCCGCAACATGGTCAACCACGAGACCAACGAGGTCTTCTTCGACGATCT
>CAZEZD010000314.1:0-3935 GCA_964516115.1 uncultured Hyphomicrobiales bacterium | reverse complement strand
CCTGCCTCAACCTGCTGCGCGAACTCGGCGCGAAGGTCGAGAACATCTGGGTCTCGGACATCGAGGGCGTCGTCTACAAGGGCCGCGAGACGCTCATGGACCCCTACAAGGCGGTCTATGCCAAGGACACCAACGCCCGTTCGCTCGGCGACATCATCGGCGACGCCGACATCTTCCTCGGCCTGTCGGCGGCCGGCGTCCTGAAGCCCGACATGGTCCAGCGCATGGCGGCCGGCCCCCTCATCATGGCCCTCGCCAATCCCAATCCGGAGATCATGCCGGAGGAGGCACGTGCCGCCAAACCCGACGCCATGATCTGCACGGGCCGCTCCGACTATCCCAACCAGGTCAACAACGTCCTCTGCTTCCCCTACATCTTCCGCGGCGCGCTCGACTGCGGCGCCACCGCCATCAACGAGGCGATGAAGCTCGCCGCCGTGCGTGCCATTGCCGGCCTTGCCCGCGAGGCGCCGTCCGACGTCGTGGCGCGCGCCTATGGCGGCGAGGTCGGTACCTTCGGCGCCGGCAGTCTCATTCCCTCGCCCTTCGATCCACGCCTCATCCTGCGCATCGCCCCGGCGGTCGCGAAGGCCGCCATGGAGACCGGCGTCGCCACCCGGCCGATCGCCGATTTCAAGGCCTACGAGGCCGAGCTCTCGCGCTTCGTTTTCCGCTCGGGCCTGCTGATGAAACCTGTCTTCGACAAGGCGCGGCAGAACCCCAAGCGCGTCATCTATGCCGAAGGCGAGGACGAACGCATCCTGCGCGCGGCGCAGGTCGTCGTGGAGGACGGGCTCGCCTTTCCCGTGCTGATCGGACGCCCCGCCATCGTCGAGCAGCGGCTGGAGCGTTTCGGCCTGTCGATCAAGCCCGGCAAGGACTTCGAGCTCGTCGATCCGCAGTCCGATCCGCGCTACCGGGACTATGTCGCAACCTATCACGACCGCACCGGGCGCCGCGGTGTGACGCCGGATGCGGCGCGCACCATCATCCGCACCGCCAACTCCGCGATCGCCGCCGTGGCTCTCGAGCGCGGGGACGTGGACGCCATGATCTGCGGGGTCGAGGGACGCTTCAACACGCATCTGCGCCACATCCGCCAGGTGATCGGCCTGAAGGAGGGCGCCAACGGCCTTGCCGCCCTCTCGCTCCTCATCACCTCCAAGGGGCCGCTCTTCATCGCCGACACCCATGTCACGGCCGATCCGACCCCCGACCAGCTTGCCGACATGGTCTGCACCGCCGCCGAGCATGTGCGGCGCTTCGGCCTCGAACCGAAGATCGCACTCGTCTCCCATTCCGATTTCGGCAGCTACGACGATGACGTAGCGCTGAAGATGCAGGCCGCGCTGAAGATCCTGTGGGAGCGGGCGCCGGACCTCGAGGTCGATGGCGAGATGCATGCCGACACGGCGCTGCTGCCGGACCTGCGCGAAAGGGTCTTTCCGCAGTCGCGGCTGACGGGCGTCGCCAACGTCCTCATCATGCCCAACCTGTCCGCCGCCAACATCGCCTTCCAGGTCATCAAGGTGCTGGCGGATGCGCTGCCCGTCGGACCCATCCTGGTGGGGCAGGCGAGGCCCGCCCACATTCTCACCTCCTCCGTCACCGCCCGCGGCGTGGTCAACATGACGGCGCTGGCCGTGGTGGAAGCACAGGAGCAGGATCAGGAGCGTTCGCGCTGACGCAGGGTCAAGAAACACCCCATTAAGCATCCCCCCATAAACTGCTGAAAATTTTACGCGATCCGGCCTGGAGCATGCCGGTCGCGTGCATGCGGTGGAGTGGACGTGAGCGCGGTCTCGCGAAAGAGAGGCCTGGTCTGGTTGGCGGCTGCGATGTTGGTTGTCGCGCTACCGGTTGGCTCCTATCTCGGCGCGGAAACCTGGCTCCGCCGCAGCCTCCAATCTCATGTCGACCAGCGGGCGTCGATCATTCTGGAGCGGATGGAGAATGCCATTGTCCGTGCGACCTTGTCGCTGCGGGAGGCGCAGACGAAGCAGATCGAGGATTGCAGCGCCGGCGACCGCGAGACGCTGCGGCTGCTGGTGTTCGAGTCGCCGGTTCTGAAGGAGATCGCCGTTCTCAGTCCCGATGGCGGGATCCGCTGCAACAATATCGGCGGTCTCGTTCAGATCACGCCGGCGTCCACCCCTTTCGTAACACGTGAGCCCCACCTGTCGCTGTCCATCGTGCACGCGCGTGGCCCGCATGGGCGGGCCCTGCGGGTCATCCTGTCCTCGCCGATCGGGGTAACGACCGGTGGTCTGCTCTCCGTCGGATTGTTCGTTCCCTACAGCGACATTCAGTCATCGAACCTCGGACTGGCCCTTGACGTGGAATTGTTGCCGCGGGGGCGGCTCGTTGCGGTTCGCGGGCCGGGCAGTATCGAGGGCACGCGGGACGTCCATGGGATCCGGCACTCGGAGCGCTATCCGATCCGCATCCAGACAACGGCCTCCGAGGGGGCCTGGCGTCAGAAGCACGGATGGGTCGTCAAGGCGTCAGTCGGCGGCGGTCTCGGCTTCGGTCTGCTGATCGGCGCCCTGATTCTCGTGGGATGGCGCGAGCGCGGTCCCATGGCGGACATGGAGAGGGCGCTGATTAACGGCGAGTTCATTCCGCACTACCAGCCGGTTGTGGACATCGACACCGGGCGCATCCTCGGCTGCGAAGCCCTCGTGCGCTGGCGCAAGCCGGACGGCACCATCATTCCGCCAAGCGCCTTCATCGGCGATGCGGAGCGCTCCGGCTTCATCTTCCCGCTGACGCTCGCGGTCATGCGGCACGCCGCCGAGGAACTCGGCCCTCTCTATGCGGCGCGGCCGAACCTCAAATGCGGCTTCAACCTCTGCGCCGCACATTTCCGGGACGAGCGGATCGTCGGCGATGTCGCTTCCATCTTCTCCCATTCCGAGCTGAAGCTGACTCAGGTCCTGCTGGAGGTCACCGAGCGCGATCCGCTGCCCGACATGGAGCGGGCGCGCGGCATCATCGCAAAATTCCAGGAGATGGGCGTGCGCGTCGCGCTCGACGACGTGGGCACCGGTCATGGCGGGATGAGCTATCTCCTCAAGCTGCGCGTCGATGTCATGAAGATCGACAAGCTCTTCATCGACGCGCTCGGGGCCGAGCGCCTGTCGACGGCTATCGTCGACAGCCTCATCGATCTCGCCGCCCACCTGAACATGGAAGTCATCGCCGAGGGCGTCGAGACCTTCGAGCAGGTCGAGGCACTGCGCCGCCGCGGCGTGCGCTCCGCCCAGGGCTATGTCTTCGCCCCGCCGCTGCCGGGTTCGTCCTACCGCCAGCTCGTCGAGGCGATGGAGCCTCCGGTAGCGGTGCGCCCGCCGGCCAAGAAGGCCCTCCGGGGCTGAGCCCGCTCACGGCCAGAGCCATCGCCAGACCAGCGGCACCAGAAGGGCGCTCATCAGCCCGTTCAGCCCCAGCGCGATGCCGGCGAGGGTTCCCGTGGCCCGGTCGATCTGAAACGCCGGCGCCGTCCTGAGAGCGTGGGCCGCCAGGCCCGCTGCAAAGCCCAATCAAGACGGTGACGACCAAGGCCAGCCGCGCCGTGCGAGGCGAGGAGGGCGGCCAGAGCGCCACCCCTCCGACGCCGGCCGGCGCGCAGGCGGACCATCAGCGGCAGCATCATGACGAACCCGATCACCCGGCCTTACGGAATCGGAATCGGAGCTCGCAAAGGCACCGCCAAGCGGCTGGACCGACTCGGCTTTCGCCCTTCACCGGAATCTGAGCGTCAGCTTGCACGGTGTTGGGAGGAGGTCCCCGTCCGCGTCAGTTCGCGCGCCCGCGCCTGAGGTCGGCCTCGATGCGCAGCGAAGACCCGCCGCCGAGGCGCGCGCGATAGACCTGCACATTCTCCATCACCCGCTGCACGTAGTTGCGCGTCTCGGTGAAGGGGATGCGCTCGA
>CAZEZD010000313.1:0-3968 GCA_964516115.1 uncultured Hyphomicrobiales bacterium | reverse complement strand
GCGGCGAACAAAAAAGCCCGCGCCACCCTCGGGGAGGGTCGCGCGGGCCGAATTGTCAGACTTCAGAGGTTTGAAGTCAGGCGTTCGCCGGCAGCGATCCCTTGGCCTTTTCGACCAGGGCCGCAAAACCCTCCGGCGCCGTGATGGCGAGATCGGAGAGGACCTTGCGGTCGACGGCGATGCCGGCACCGATGAGGCCGGCGATGAAGCGCGAATAGGTCAGGCCGTGCTCGCGGACCGCGGCGTTGATGCGCTGGATCCAGAGGGCGCGGAAATTGCGCTTCTTGTTGCGACGGTCGCGCGTCGCGTACTGCATCGACTTGTCGACGGCAGCCTTTGCGGCGCGGATGGTGTTCTTGCGACGACCCCGGAAGCCGGAAGCGGCCTTGAGGACTTTCTTGTGCTTGGCGTGGGACGTAACGCCCCTTTTGACGCGGGCCATGGCTGATATCTCTTACAATTTCGCTGAGGGTGCTTCTCGAACCGGGCCGATCAGCCGTTCGGGAGGAAGTACCGCTTGACGTTGTAGGCATCGGTCTCAAACATCGCAGTGGTGCCGCGATGCTCGCGGATCTGCTTGTTGGACCGCTTGATCATGCCGTGGCGCTTGCCGGACTGGGTGTACATCACCTTGCCGGTCGCCGTGATCTTGAAGCGCTTTTTGGCGCCCGACTTCGTCTTCATCTTGGGCATTTGGCTCTCTTCATTCGTTGCGAGGCGCCCGCTGCCTCTCTTGTGGAGAAGCGGAGTTCCTCTGAAGGCTCGCGATTGAGCTTTCGGGATCGCCACGGCAGCCCTGATCAGCCGGTCGATCCGAAGAGCCGGGCCTATACAGGAGAAGAGCGTGCCCGGCAAGGGGCCGGTGTGAGGCTCAGCGACGAGCGCCGGCCCTCACCGGCGCCAGGGCCGGCGGCGGAGCGACGAAGCGGATGAGCCAGGCGCCGACGCGGGACGAGCCGCCGCCTCCTCCGCCGCTCTTCTCGTCGTGGGGCAGCAGCATGATGGCGGCGCCCATCTGGACGCTGGCGAAGGTCAGCCCGAGGAAGAAGGTCAGCACCGGGAAGGCGACCAGCGTGGACTCGCTCTTCGCCGCAAGCGTGCGCAGCCCGGCAATGTCGAACCACGCCATCGCCCCGACGAAACAGGCGGCGAGCGCGAATCCGATGAGCGCGTGACGGGCGAGGAACAGGACGTGAGCCGGCAAGGAAGCCTCCCCCGAGGCCAGTTGGAACGGGCGCGGAAACGCGCCGGAATGGGGAACGTCCTCAATATCGACCTGTGACTGCCGATCTGCAAGGTCAGCGGCGCGATGCAGGTCTGCATCGGTCTTGCCCGCGACCGAGACGCGCCGCGGCCTGTGCAAGTCCGTCCCTGCGCCGCGCCGGCTTGCGGCGGGGCCGCCGGCCACGGAAGATGCGCGCCTCAACGAAGGAGGAACGCGCATGCCCAAGGGTTACTGGATCGCCCGCGTCGATGTGAACGACACCGAGGCCTACAAGAACTATGTCGCCAAGAACGGCATCGCCTTCGCCAAGTTCGGCGGACGCTTCGTCGTGCGCGGCGGCAAGTTCGAGACGCTGGTCGGCTCGAGCCGCGCCCGCAACGTCGTCATCGAGTTCCCGAGCTACGAGCAGGCCGTCGCCTGCTGGCATTCGCCCGAGTATCAGGCAGCCAAGGCCGAGCAGAAGGGCGGCGCCGAGATGGATGCCATCGTCATCGAGGGCTATGACGGCCCGCAGCCGGGTTGAGCCGGAGGTGCCGGGCGGCCTCAGCCGCCCGTCGCCTCGATGACGTCGTCGAGCGTCCTCAGGCCCGGTCGCGGCGCGTTGACCAGCACCGCCATGTTGCCCGGCGCGTGCTTGTTGGCATGCATCAGCGCGTGGGCGGCCGGGATCTTGTCCCAGGGGAAAAGCTCGCTCATGCAGGGATCGACCCGCCGGTCGAGCACGAACTGGTTGGCGGCGGCGGCCTGCTTCAGGTGGGCGAAGTGCGAGCCCTGCACGCGCTTCTGGCGCATCCAGACGTAGCGCGCATCGAAGGTGATGTTGAAGCCCGAGGTGCCGGCGCAGAAGACGATCATGCCGCCGCGCTTGGCGACGAGGCAGGAGACCGGGAACGTCGCCTCGCCGGGATGCTCGAAGACGATGTCGACGTCCTTCTTGCCGGTGATGTCCCAGATCGCCTTGCCGAACTTGCGGGCTTCCTTGGTCCAGGCGTTGTACTCGTCCGAGTTCACCGTGGGCATCTGGCCCCAGCAGTTGAAATCCTTGCGGTTGATGACGCCCTTGGCACCGAGCTGCATGACGTAGTCGCGCTTGGTCTCGTCGGAGATGACGCCGATGGCATTGGCGCCGGCCGCCGCGACGAGCTGCACGGCAAAGACGCCGAGGCCACCGGAGGCGCCCCAGACCAGCACGTTGTCACCAGGCTTCAGCGTGTGCGGCGGATGGCCGAACAGCATCCGATAGGCGGTGGCCAGCGTCAGCGTGTAGCAGGCGGCCTCCTCCCACGGCAGGTGCTTGGGTTTCTCCATGAGCTGGCGCGACTGCACCCGGCAGAACTGGGCGAAGGCGCCGTCCGGCGTCTCGTAGCCCCAGATGCGCTGCGAGGGCGAGAACATTGGGTCGCCGCCGTTGCACTCCTCGTCGTCGCCATCGTCCTGGTTGCAGTGGACGATCACCTCGTCGCCGACCTTCCAGCGCTTCACCTTGGCGCCGACCGCCCAGACGATGCCCGAGGCATCGGAGCCGGCAATGTGGAAGGGGTGCTTGTGCCCGTCGAAGGGCGAGATCGGCTGGCCGAGGCCGGCCCAGATGCCGTTGTAGTTCACGCCGCCGGCCATCACGTAGATCAGGACCTCGTCCTCGCCGAGCGTCCAGGTGGGCACGACCTCGACCTTGAACGACTGCTCCGGCGGGCCATGGCGATCCTTGCGGATGGCCCAGGCATACATGTTGGCCGGCACGTGGCCGAGCGGGGGCACCTCGCCGAACTCGTAGAGATCCTTGAGGGGGCGGGACTGGGGGGCGGGAGCAGCGGCTGCCATGGTGTCACCTCGGGGTCGTGAGCGCCTTCTTGGCCGGGCGCGTGGGCAGGGGAGTATGTGCAGTGCAACATGGTTGCGCAAGCGTGAATTCGGCCCCTCGCCGCCTCACCACGCCCCGACTTTCGGACGATCTCGCCCCTATCGCCCGGCATCTGGTGTGGCTATCGTCACGGCTGTCGCTGCGGGAAATATTGGCGCCGGTTTGGAACCAAGTCGCGCGGCGTGCGTTAGAGATCATTGGTCAGGCCTTGCGGGCTGCCCGGACGATGCGTTGTGCCACGCGGCAGGTCCCTGCCCGTCCGCACCCGAAAGAGGACTACATCATGGCTATCGAAAGTCTGCTCATACTCATCCTTGTCGGCGCCATCGCCGGCTGGCTCGCCGGGATCATCGTCAAGGGCTTCGGCTTCGGGCTGGTCGGCAATATCGTCGTCGGCATTCTCGGCGCGCTGATCGCCACCTGGCTGTTCCCGCGCCTCGGGGTTTCGATTGGCAGCGGTCTGGCAGCCTCCATCGTCAGCGCCACGATCGGTGCGGTCATCCTGCTCGTGATCGTCGGGGTGGTCCGAAGGGCCTGAGACAGCGAAATCCCGGTCATCCGCCGGATGGCCGGGCCGCTACGGCTTTCGCTGCATTGCAATAAATCGCCTCCCGGCACAGAATGTCGGGCAATAACCCGCTCGGGAGGCGACCTTGCGCACCAAAGACACGCGCGACAAACCCTGGTTGATCCGCACCTATGCGGGCCATTCGACCGCCGCGAAGTCGAATGCCCTCTATCGCGCCAACCTCGCCAAGGGCCAGACCGGCCTCTCCGTCGCCTTCGACCTGCCCACCCAGACCGGCTATGACGCGGACCATGTCCTTGCCCGCGGCGAGGTCGGCAAGGTCGGCGTGCCCGTCGCCCATCTCGGCGACATGC
>CAZEZD010000312.1:0-3969 GCA_964516115.1 uncultured Hyphomicrobiales bacterium | reverse complement strand
GGCACCATCATCGCCTTCGAGGGCGTCTTCCTGTCGATGGGCTATGCGCTGACCAACGTCACGCAATACGTGCCCACCATGGCGCAGGCGGCCGGCTCCATCCGCCACCTCACCGATCTGCTCGCCGAGAAGCCGACCATGGTCGACGCGCCCAATGCCGGCACGCTCGCGCCCTTCGAGCGGCAGATCGTCTTCGACAACGTCGCCTTCTCCTATCCGGGCTCGTCCTTCCGGACCGAGAATCTCAGCGTCACCGTGCCGAAGGGCTCCTTCCTCGGCATCGTCGGCCCGTCGGGCTCGGGCAAGAGCACCTTCCTCAACCTGCTCATGCGCTTCTACGATCCGCTGGAGGGCCGCGTCGTCATCGACGGCACCGACATCCGCACCGTCACCCAGGCCTCGCTGCGCGCCCAGATGGCCGTGGTGTTCCAGGAGAGCTTCCTGTTCAACACCACCATCGCCGAGAACATCCGCATGGCCCATCCCGAGGCCACGATGGAGGAGATCGAGGCAGCCGCGCGCCAAGCCGAGGTGCATGACTTCATCAGGGCGCTGCCGCTCGGCTACGAGACGACGGTCGGCGAGCGCGGCGGGCAGCTCTCGGGCGGCCAGCGCCAGCGCGTCGCCATCGCCCGCGCGCTGGTGCGCAACCCGGCCGTGCTCGTGCTCGACGAGGCGACCAGCGCCCTCGATGCCGAGACCGAATCCAAGCTGAACGAGACGCTCCGTCGCATCGCCGAGACGCGCACGGTGGTCTCCGTCACCCACCGCCTCGGCTCGGTCGTCACCGCCGACCGCATCATCGTCCTCGACCACGGCCATATCGTCGAGACCGGCACCCATCCCGAGCTCATCAAGCAGGGCGGGCTCTACGCCACCATGTGGTCGCGCCAGCAGCAGACGCGCCAGCCGGTGGCGGCGGTCGATGAGGACGAGGACGAGGAATAGGGCGGCAGGCGCGATCCGCGCCTCAGCCGGCGATTACAGCGCGCCGATATCCGGGGCGTGCGGGTTCTTCATGCCGACGACATGGTAGCCGGCATCGACATGGTGCACCTCGCCCGTGACGCCGCGCGACAGGTTCGAGAGCAGGTACATGCCGGAATCGCCCACCTCGTCGATGGTGACCGTGCGGCGCAGCGGCGAGTTGTACTCGTTCCACTTCAGGATGTAGCGGAAGTCGCCGATGCCGGAGGCGGCCAGCGTCTTGATCGGCCCGGCCGAGATGGCGTTGACGCGGATCTTCTTCTCGCCGAGGTCGGCGGCCATGTAGCGCACGCTCGCCTCGAGAGCCGCCTTGGCGACCCCCATGACGTTGTAGTGCGGCATCCACTTCTCGGCGCCGTAATAGGTCAGGGTGAGCAGCGAGCCGCCGTCTGTCATCAGCTTCTCGGCGCGCTGGGCGATGGCCGTGAAGGAGTAGCAGGAGATCAGCAGCGACTTGGTGAAGTTGCCCTCGGTCGTGTCGACGTAGCGGCCGGTCAGTTCGTCCTTGTCGGAAAAGGCGATGGCGTGGAGCAGGAAGTCGAGCTTGCCGAACACCTTCTCGGTCTCGGCGAAGACGGCGTCGATGCTGGCGCTGTCGGTGACGTCGCAATGGCCGACGACATGGCCGCCCACTTCCGCCGCAAGCGGCCTGACGCGCTTCTCCAGCGCATCACCCTGATAGGTGAAGGCGAGCTCGGCGCCCTGCTCGGCGCAGGCCTTGGCGATGCCCCAGGCAATGGACCGGTTGTTCGCAACCCCCATGATGAGGCCGCGCTTGCCCTGCATGATGCCTGCCATGTCGTTCCTCGCCCGGCATTCCGCCCGATAATCAGCCGGACCCTATGCCATTGCAGCGCCCGGCGTGCAAGGAGTCCGACCGGTGGGTCGCCCGGCGGATGCCCCGCAAATCAGGTCAGGACCCTGGAGCCGCCGGGGGTTTCGATCTGCGCCGTGTAGCGCGGCCGCGCCCCGAAAACGACCATCGGCGCGCAGGTGATGGCGAGCTCGCGGTAGAGCGTCCGGATCGCGGCGGGGTCGGGATGGGCGAGGGTGAACGATACGAGGCGTGCCCCGAGGTCGGCCATCGTCGCCATGGATCGCGGCCGGCCCCGCCGGTCGATGATCGACGGGGCGATCCCGTCGAGCGGCAATGATCCGTCGTCGGGAACGGCGAAGTCGAAGGCTGGCGCATCGAACGGCAGCGCCACCTTTCGTCCCAGCATGGTCTCGCGGCCCGCCAGGACGGCGTCGATGCAATCGGTCCGTGCGACCCATCCCCTCAGCCGCCGCCCCGCGTCCCAGTCGGCGCGCACCTGTCTCTGGTCGTCGAGGCCGAACCAGCGGCGGTGGGCCTGTGGCGCGGCGGCAGGGTCGAGCGCGACGATCTCCAGATAGACCCCATCGTCGAGCTGCAGCAGGTGATTGTGGGTGCCCATATAGGCGTGGCGCTGCCCGAACGGCACCTCCAGATCGAGGCAGTCGCGCACATGCGCCACCCCCTCCGCCAGGTCCGGCGCGACGACGGTGAGATGGTCGAGCTGCAGCATGGGGGGCACGACAGAGGGGGACGCGAGCGCGGACGGGGACGATCCGGCGATGGGGGATCGTGGCGTGTGGCAGCGCCCTACAGCCCGTCGCGGGGATCGCCCTTGCGCCGCTCCTTCAGGACGCGGGCGAAACCTTCGAGGTCGGCGCTCGCCTCGGGAAGGACGATCCGCACGGTGACGTAGAGGTCACCCGGACCGGTGTCGGCCGGCAGGCCCTTGCCGCGCAGCCGGAAGGTCTTGCCCGACGAGGTCATGGCCGGAAGCGTCAGCTCCACCTCGCCGTCGAGGGTCGGAGCCCGGACCTTGCCGCCCAGAATGGCCTCGTCCAGGGCGACGGGCAGGTCGAGCCTCAGGTCCTTGCCGTCGGCCCGGAAGGCCGGATGTGGCTCGATCGCGACGAGGACATAGGCATCGCCCGGCGGCCGGCCGAGGCTCGCCGCCTTGCCCTTGCCGCGCAGGCGCATCCGGTGGCCCTCGCGCGTTCCCGGCCGGATCTTCAGGTCGACGGACTCGCCTGACGGCAGCACGACGCGCTGCGTCGAGCCGCGCGCGGCGTCGAGGAACGGCACCCGGATCGTCAGCGTCACGTCTTCGCCGGAGGGCGGCGGTCCGAAATCCTGGTCGAAGGGGCTGTGCCCGCGCGCGCCCGGCCGTCCGCCGGTCATGCCGGAGAGGATGTCGAAGAAATCGTCCATCGGCGGCGGACCGCCCTGCTGGCCGCGTCCGTGTCCACCGCGGCGGACGCCGTCGCGTCCGAAGTTGAAGGTCTCGAAGATCGTCTCGCCCTGCGGTCCGCCGGGGCCTGCGCCGGGCCGGCCGCCGCCGAAGCCCTCGAATCCGGCGAAACGCGGCTTGCCTTCGGCATCGATCTCGCCGCGGTCGAACTGCTTCTTCTTTTCGGCATCCGACAGGAGTTCATAGGCGTTGTTGAGTTCCGCAAAGCGGTCCTGTGCCTTGGCATCCTTCGGGTTGGCGTCGGGATGCAGCGCCTTCGCCTTCTTGCGGAAGGCGCGCTTGATCTCGTCAGCGCTCGCAGCGCGCGTGACGCCGATGACGTCATAGGGATCGCGTGCCATGGTCGTCCTTGGAAAAGGCGCCCGACGATGAGGGCGCCCCGTGAGGTTTCGGTTCGCCGTCGAATGTGGGGACGGCGGCAGAAATTCACAAGTTCGCGAGCGTTGCGCTCAGCTGCGGCGCCAGGGCCTCAGTTCGACGACGGCCCAGGGGCCGGTCGTGCGGCAGGCGCGGCCGTCGAACCAGACCTCCTTGCCGTCCTTGATGGCGCTGCCGAGGAAGTCGCGGCAGGTCTGTCCGCCGCTCGCATTGGCGCGCTGAAGGGCGGTGACGGTGCCGCTCATGCCGCTCTGCGCATTGGTCCACGGCAGGCTCGGCGTATCGGTGCGGTCGGCGAGGGCTTCCATCAGGACGGCCTTGG
>CAZEZD010000311.1:0-3975 GCA_964516115.1 uncultured Hyphomicrobiales bacterium | reverse complement strand
ATCGCGGAAATTGCGATAGACCGAGGCGAAGCGGACATAGGCGACGTCGTCGAGCGCCTTCAGCGCCTCCATGACGATGCGTCCGATGTTCTCGGCGGGAATGTCGCTCTCTCCCGAGGCCTCGAGTTGCCTGACGATGCCCGAGACGAGCCGCTCGACACGCTCGGGATCGACCGGCCGCTTGCGCAGCGCGATCTGGATCGAGCGCATCAGCTTGTCGCGGTCGAAAGGCACGCGTTTGCCCGAACGCTTGACCACGATGAGCTCGCGCAACTGCACCCGCTCGAAGGTGGTGAAGCGGCCGCCGCACTCGGTGCAGACCCGCCGGCGGCGGATGGCGGAGCCGTCCTCGGTCGGACGCGAGTCCTTCACCTGCGTGTCAGCGAAGCCGCAGAAGGGGCAGCGCACGGTGTGGGCGCCCCGTCAGGAATAGATCGGGAAGCGGGCGGTGAGATCCTTCACCTTCTCCCGCACCGCGGCCTCGACCTGGGCATTGCCCTCGTCCGAATTGGCCTTCGACAGACCGTCGAGCGTCTCGGCGATGAGTTCGCCGATGCGCTTGAACTCGGCGATGCCGAAGCCGCGGGTCGTGCCGACCGGCGTGCCGAGGCGGACCCCCGAGGTGACGAAGGGCTTCTGCGGGTCGAAGGGGATGCCGTTCTTGTTGCAGGTGATCCAGGCGCGGCCGAGGGCCGCCTCCGAGGCCTTGCCAGTGAGGTTCTTCGGGCGCAGGTCGACCAGCATCAGGTGGTTGTCGGTGCCGCCGGTGACGAGGTCGAAGCCGGCCGCCTTCAGCGTCTCGGCCAGCGCCTTGGCGTTGGCGACGACGGCGTGGGCATAAGACTTGAAGTCCGGTCGCAGCGCCTCGCCGAAGGCCACCGCCTTGGCGGCGATGACATGCATGAGCGGGCCGCCCTGCATGCCCGGGAAGACGGCCGAGTTGAACTTCTTGGCGAGGTCCTCGTCATTGGTGAGGATCATGCCGCCGCGGGGGCCGCGCAGGGTCTTGTGGGTCGTCGTCGTCGCCACATGGGCGTGGGGGAAGGGCGAGGGATGGGCGCCGCCCGCGACCAGCCCGGCGAAATGGGCCATGTCGACGAACAGGATGGCGCCGACCGCATCGGCAATGGCGCGGAAGCGGGCGAAGTCCCAGAAGCGGGCATAGGCCGAACCGCCGGCGACGATGACCTTCGGCTTCGTCTCGTGGGCGATGCGCTCGACCTCGTCCATGTCGATGAGCTGGTCTTCGCGGCGCACCGTGTAGGGCGCCACCTTGAACCACTTGCCGGAGACGTTGACCGGCGAGCCATGGGTCAGGTGGCCGCCGGCGGCAAGGTCGAGGCCCATGAAGGTGTCGCCCGGCTGCATCAGCGCCATGAACACGGCCTGGTTGGCCTGGCTGCCAGAGTTCGGCTGGACGTTGGCGAACCTGCAGCCGAACAGCTTGGTGGCCCGCTCGATGGCGACATTCTCGGCGATGTCGACGAACTGGCAGCCGCCGTAGTAGCGCTTGCCCGGATAGCCTTCCGCATACTTGTTGGTCATCACCGAGCCCTGCGCCTCCATGACGGCGCGCGAGACGATGTTCTCCGAGGCGATCAGCTCGATCTCGTGCTGCTGGCGACCGAGTTCCTTCTGGATGGCGTCGAAGATGACGGGATCGCTGTCAGCAAGCGAGGCCGAGAAGAAGCCGTCGAAGGGCTGGTAGGCGGCAGCGGAAGACGAGGACATCCGGATCACTCCGTGGGCGCGGGGAGGTGCGCCGGTTCGGTCGGGAAGATGAGGCAAGCCGGTAGCACAGCGCCCGATGCGAGTCCAAGGTTCAGCGCGCTTCCGACACCAGACCTTGTGCCGATGCGGTCAGCCCTCCCCCGCATCCTGCGCCAGCCGGCGTTCCAGCTTGCGGCGGGCGAGGCGCTCGAGATCATGCAGGGCGGCATGGACCGGCCCCATGACCACGACCTCGGTGCCGGTCTCGGCGCAGATCGCCGCGACGCGCACGAAGCCGCCGACCGGCGTGTGCTCGAAATAGACGGTGCGGGCGGGCGATTCGGGCATGATCCACTGTGCCACGGGTCAGGGTGCCGTGGTGAGGGGCACGCCGCCTTGCCGCGGCGCTGGCTTGTCGAGAGAAGGTCGCCTTGCATCGATGCAGGGAACGCGTCCTCAAACAAGAATGCCCGGCGCGAGGCCGGGCATTCTTTCGAAGTGATAGATGATCTGCTGTGATCAGCGCAGTGCGACCGGCTGCGCGCTGGCGCCGGCCGCCTGGGCGCCGATGCCGTCGCGCTGGTAGATGTCGTCACGGAACTGCACCAGCCCGTCCGGATTGGCCCAGCCGGTGATGTAGACCCAATAGACCGGAACCGGCTGCAGCGGCTTGGCGTCGACCCGGTCGGTGGTGCGGAAGATGCGGTCGATTTCCGAGCGGCTCCACTGCGTGCCCTGCAGGATCCAGGCGATGAGCTCGCGCACGTTCTGGACGCGGGCGCAGCCCGAGGAGTGGAAGCGCTGGTCCTCGCCGAACAGGCCCTTGGAGGGCGTATCGTGCATGTAGACCGCGTGCTGGTTCGGAATGTTGATACGGACGTTGCCCATCGAGTTGCCTTCGAAGGGGTCCTGACGGAAGCGGTAGTTCATCGCATCCATGGAATTCCAGTTGATGGATTCCGGCGGAACCTCCTGGCCCTGGCCGTTGAACACGCGGATGCGATTCTTGGCGAGGTAGTCCGGCTCGGACTGCATTTTCGGAATCAGATCCTTGCGGATGATGGAGGCCGGCACCGTCCAGTAGGGGTTGAAGTTGATGTCCTGGACGCGGGTCGAGATGATCGGCGACTGGCGGTCGATCTTGCCGACGACGGTGACGTGGCGCGAGACGACCGTGCCGTTCTCCACCGCCTCGAGCTGGGCGGCGGGGATGTTCATGACGATGAAGCGGTTGCCGAGGAAGCCGGAATGGGCGCGCACGCGCACCAGATTGGTCTCGAGCTGGCGCAGCCGCATCTCGGCCGGCACGTTGAGCGCGGCGAAGGTCGACTCGCGCACCTGCCCGTCGGGCGAGATGCCGTGGCGGGTCTGGAAGCGCTTCACGGCGGTGTCGACGAAACTGTCGAAGATGTCGGAGCGGCCGGAGGAGGCGTCGAGATCGCCCGAGGCGATCAGCCGCTCGCGCAGGGCGACGACGGCCGGCCGGCGCGTGCCGATGCGCAGGCGCTCGCGGGTCGGGACAGCCTGCCAGCCGCCGCGCGAGACGATCTGCTGATACTGGGCGATGGCCTGCTCGAGCCCCTGCACGGTGTGCGGGCCGAGGACCGGATAGGGATTGCGCGTGGAGCGCGACCGCGACCCGGCGTCGAAGCTGTCGGACCATTCGGCAACCGCCTCGCGGCGGGCGTTCTGGGCGAGAACGGGGCTCGCTGCGGAGAGGGCAGCGAGAGACGCCATGCCTCCGAGGAGCGCACGCCGGTGCAGGCGATGTGCGGTGGACGCGGTCGAACGATCGGTCACGGTGTCGGCTCCGAATGATCGGCGGTCTTCACCCCGCCGAGCGGGAGGAGACACCATTATCCTTAAGGAATGCCAAGCGGCAGGTGTCTTTCACCTAGGGCAACCAATGTGACCAACTCAAGGCATCGCGTGCAGATCGGCCCCGCAAAATGCCGTGAACCCCCCTCCGGGGACCGGATGCGCGCGGATTCCAGGGATGGCGGCAAGAAAAGAAATGAGGCCGGCGGGCACACCGGCCTCGTGAGTGATGGGGGTCTGAGGAGGTCGCTCAGACCCTCATTCGTGATGGTCGCGGCGCGCCTTCAGAAGCAGGGCCGCGCCCGTCACGCCGAGCATGTTCTCGGCGAGCAGCAGAACCATGGAAAGGCCGGCCGCGAGGACGGCCCAGTCGGACGAGAGGATGTGCATTGCCGGTCCCGCGCGGTCAGAGGCGATAGAGGATCTGGTCGGTCCAGAACCGCTCCA
>CAZEZD010000310.1:0-4005 GCA_964516115.1 uncultured Hyphomicrobiales bacterium | reverse complement strand
TGCGGCTCGGCGCCAACCATCCGATGGGTCCGCTGCAGCTCGCCGACTTCATCGGTCTGGATACCTGCCTGTCGGTCATGCAGGTGCTCTACGAAGGCCTCGCCGATTCCAAGTACCGGCCCTGCCCGCTTCTGGTGAAATATGTCGAGGCCGGTTGGCTCGGACGCAAGTCCCAGCGCGGCTTCTACGACTATCGCGGCGAGCGCCCGGTTCCCACGCGCTGAGCGCGCCGCAGGCTAGGCGCCGACCCTGCCAGCGTCCTGCGGGTCGACGTCATCGCTGCTGGTGACGCGGTTGCGCCCCGAACGTTTGGCGGCATAGAGCGCCCGGTCCGCGGCGCCGACGATCTGTCCGATCTCCGCCTGGCCGTGCGCCGTGGCCGTGCCGACGCTGACGGTCAGCGGCGGGGTCAGGCAAGGATCGCCCACGATCTGGCGGATCTGTTCCGCCAGCTCTCGGGCGTCGGCCTCGTCGGCTCCCGCCATCAGCACCGCGAACTCCTCGCCGCCGAACCTTGCTACCACGCGGTCGGACGCCGTGGTCAGGTCGCGCAGCTGGTCCGCCACCCGGCGCAGGGCGTCATCACCGGCGAGGTGGCCGTGCGCGTCGTTGAAGTGCTTGAAATGATCGACGTCGATCAGCAGCAGCGACAGCGGTCCGCCGCCCCTGACCGCCGCGGCCGCCATGATGGCGAGCGCCTCCTCGAACCGCCGGCGATTGCCGATGCCGGTGAGCGCATCGCTCATCGCCGAATCGGCGAGGCGCAGGTTGGCGCGGGTCAGTTCCGTATTGGTGCGCTGGAGTTCGCCGAGGAGACGCAGGGTCTCGCGTTCGGCGTTCATCTGCCTGACCCGTACCCGCCCCAGCGACACGATGCACATGCCCTGGAAGGCGGTGTAGAGGATGCAGATGGGGACCAGCACATAGAGGCCGTCGAGGACGATGGCCGCCGCATGGAAGGCGATGAGGATGACCACCTGCGCCATGGTCGGCCCCGGCGCCATGTAGGTGCGGAATGTCACCGCCTGGACCAGGACGCAGCCGAGCGCCAGCACCACGAGGCGCATGTTGTCATCGGCTGCGCGGTAGAGAAGGGCCCCCGTGATACCCCACAGGACCGCCACGCACACGCACATGACGGCGAAATGGACGGCGCAGCGTGCGACATCGCCCTGCGGTCCTTTCGCCTGGTAGCGGCGAGCGACCGTGATGCGCAGGACCGCGCCGATGGCCACCAGCACCGCGCAGAGAGCGGCATCGCCGTTTGCGCCCGACAGGAAGACCTGCAGGATCACCAGCCCCGTCGCGGCACTGGCCATGAGGTAGGGGCGGTAGTCGAAGAGTTCGTCGAGGATCTCCCGCATCTGCCGGGCATCGGATGCGTCCGCGCCGAGCAAGAGGGGGAAGCGAAAGGTCGCGCCGGAATTCATGCGATACAGGAGGGATGTGCTCGGGGAACTGCTGAAGCGAATCTCAGGTTACGCAGGGACACGTCAAACCACCACCGGAATGTGACGCGCTGTAGCAGCATTTTCCAAGATCCTTCGCGCCGGCAGTCTCAGGCTTCGTTAACCGCAACCTGCGACAACAGCCGGGAGCAGGAGAGGTCGGATGTCGACAGCCGCAATCGCCGGGACGATGGTCGCCATGCAGGGCGCGCAGACCCGCATGGGACTCCAGACCGCCATGGTGAAGCAGCAGTTGCAGGCCGACCAGGGCGTGGTCGACCTTCTGGCGGCTGCTGCACAGTCCGCGCCTGCGCCGGGCACCGGCCTCACCGTCGACAAGACCGCCTGAGGCCTATCTGAACCGCAGGATGAAGCGCTCGACCTCGGGGCCCCAGATCGGGATGCCATTGCCGTTGGGAAGTAGCGCGTGGCCGTCCCTGCCGAAGGGCGGCATCATCCGGAATTCCAGCACGCCGCCGGCAGCGCGAAACGCCTCTGCCATCGATCTTGCCAGAGCAGGCGGGAACGACAGGTCGTTCTCCGTGTAGATCCACAGCGATGGCGTGCGTGCGCGGCGACCGATGACGCCGGCATCGCGGACGAGAGCATCCAGCGCGCACGCCTCGCCTGTCGCACCGGAGCGACCGCGCCGCCCCCCGCCGAAATTGACCACGCCAGCGACGGCGGGGTGATTTTCCGCCGCCAGGGCGGCCACAGCCCAACCGCCGGTCGACTGGCCGAGGGCGATGACTGCGTCCTTGCGGATGAACGGCAGCCCGGTGAGCGCGTCGATGGCTGCGGTGAGGTCTGCGGCATCCGCCCGGCCGGCGGCGAAGTGGTTGGGCCGCGCGCAGGAAAAGCGCTCCGCCCGCTCGCCCCCCGTCAGCCCGTAGCCGCGCCGGTGGACGACGGCGACGACATAGCCCCGCTCGACGAACCAGTCGACGACATGCGGGTAAATGCCGTGGCTCGGATCCCCGTTGCGGGCGGCCTCGCCCGAGGTGTGGTGCGTCAGGAGCACGAGCGGCCGCGGTGCATCGCCGGGCGGTCGGAAGACGATGGCCGCGATCTGGCGTCCCTCGTCGGCCGTGTGCGGAAGGCGCCAGACCTGCTCGCGGTGGAGCTGTCCCTCGGGGCCCTCGGGCGCCGCCTGCTGCGCCATGGCCGAGGCGCCGAGAACCAGCGCTGCGGCGAGGGCCAGGACGGTGCGACGCATCATCCGCGCACAAGGTCCCCGAGCAGGCTCGCCGCCACGGTCGCCTTCGACACGGTGAGGCCGGACCCTGCGATCTCGGACACCGCCGTGCGGATGCGCTCGGCGCGCGCGCCATGCACTCCCATCCAGGCGTCGACGGCAGCCTGACCCGAGGCATTGCCGGCCACCATGTCGGCGGCGATGCGACGTTCGGCATCGGCAATGGAATCGAGCGCCCGGTCCAGCGCCAGCCGGTCGAAATAGTCGGTGACCGTGATGGCCCGGGCCGCGGCCTTCATCTGGTCCAGACGGAAGACGGCGGAGGCCGCGAAGGTGGTTGCCGCGACATCGGTGACGCTGCGCCCGGTCTGGTCCGCGACAGCCACGATGTCGGGGGCGGCGGCGAGATGGTCGAGACTGGCGAGCACGCCGGCGAGCGGGTCCGGCACGCCGGCGGCGCGCAACTCGCCGGTCCGCGCATGGCGATGGGCGGCGGCGTCGTGCGGCAGCGCCGTGTCGAGGCTTGCCGCCACCGCTTCGATGCCCGCCCGATGGTGGGCGACGACATCGGCGAGGCCACCCGTCAGGTCGACATTGCGGATGAACCAGATCACCCGGTCGATCAGCAGGTCCTGGATCGCCGCATAGAGTTCGAGCTGGAGGGTTCCGGCGATGCGATTGTCGAGGCTGTCCAGTTCGGTGTTGAGCGCCGTCATGCCATAGGCGTCGCGCACGGCCGCGAAGGCGGAGGCGATGGTCGCCACGTCCGCGCCCGTCTGGTCGATGAGGCGTGCGACGAAGGCCGGTCCGCCGCGATTGATCATCGAGTTGGACAGCCCTGTCGCGATAATCTCGCGGCGCAGCCGATGTGTCTCGACCCCATCCGGAAAGCGCTCCTGCACCGGCCGCGGGAAGTAGCGGATCAGTTCGCGCGCCAGATAGGGGTCGTCCGGCACGCTGGAGGCCAGAAGGTCGTCGTAGAGATCGATCTTGGCATAGGCGAGGAGTACCGCAATCTCCGGCCGCGTCAGAGGGTCGCCGCGCCGCCGCCGTTCGGCAAGCTCCGCTCCGTCAGGCAGGTATTCCACCGCCCGGTCGAGCTTGCCCTCCGTCTCCAGGTTCTGCATCAGTCGCTGCTGGAAGCCGAGGTCCTCGAGCCCGCGCCGCTGCGACAGCGACAGCGCCAGGGTCTGCAGGTAGTTGTTGCGCAGCACGAGCGCGCCGACCTCGTTTGTCATGTCGGCCAGCAGGGCGTTGCGGGCCTCAGGGTCGAGGCGGCCGTCGCGCTCCGGTGTCGTCAGGGCGATCTTGATGTTGACCTCGAGGTTCTAAGTGTTGACGCTGGCCGAATTGTCGATGGCG
>CAZEZD010000309.1:358-4033 GCA_964516115.1 uncultured Hyphomicrobiales bacterium | reverse complement strand
TCCCGCAGGCCATGCGGGTGATGATCCCGCCGCTGACGAGCCAGTATCTCAACGTCCTGAAGAACTCCTCCTTCGGCGCCGCCATCGCCTTTCCCGAACTCGTCAGCGTCTTCGTCGGCTCGGCGCTGACCAATACCGGACAGGCGATCGAGATCATCGCCATCACGCTGGCGATCTACCTGGCCCTCGGACTTGCCGTGTCCGGCTTCATGAACTGGTACAACGCGAAGACGCGGCTGGTGACGCGATGACAGCCCCCGCCAGCACTCTCGGCGTCATGCCGGTCCGCGCCTCGCTCCTGCGCCGCCTCAAGGCCGACTATTTCTCGACGCCGCTCAACACCCTCGTCTCGCTCGTCTGCATCGCAGCCATCGTCGCCATGGCCGTGCCGATCCTGCGCTGGGCCGTCTGGAACGCCGACATCGCCGGCACGACGCGGGCCGACTGCACCAGCGGCGGCGCCTGCTGGGTCTTCGTCAAAGCCCGCTTCGGCCAGTTCATGTATGGCTTCTATCCGCCGGCCGAACGCTGGCGCGTCAACCTCGCCGGGCTGCTGCTGATCGGAACCGTCCTCGCGTCGTTCTGGCCGGCCCTGCCGCGCCGCGCGCTGACGGTGCCGCTGCTCTGGGCTGCGCTCCTTCTCGTCGGCGCCTGGCTGCTGGCCGGCGGCCTCGGCCTGCCGCGGGTCGAGACGCGCCAGTGGGGCGGGCTGATGCTAACCGTCTTCCTGTCGGTCTATGCCGGCGTGCTGGCCGTTCCCCTCGGCATCCTCCTGGCCCTCGGCCGCCAGTCCGAGCTTCCGGTCATCAGGCTCGTCGCGACCATCTTCATCGAGTTCTGGCGCGGCGTGCCGATCATCACGGTGATCTTCCTCGCCTCGCTCCTGCTGCCGCTGGTCATGCCGGCGGGCTGGGATGTCGACCGGCTCATTCGCGCCCTGGTGGGCCTTGCCTTCGTCATCGCCGCCTACATGGCCGAAGCCGTGCGCGGCGGCCTGCAGGCCATCCCCAAGGGCCAGTGGGAGGCCGCGGCGGCGCAGGGGCTCGGCTACTGGCAAACCACGGGCCTCATCGTCCTGCCGCAGGCGCTGCGCATCTCCATGCCGGCCATGACCAACGAGTTCATCGCCCTGGTGAAGAACACCTCGCTCGTCTCCATCGTCTCGATCTTCGACCTGCTCGGCATCGCCCAGGCCTCGCTCGCCGATCCCGCCTGGGTCGGCATGAACATGGAGGCCTATGCCTTTGCCGGCATGATCTACTGGATCATCTGCTTCGGCCTGTCGCGCTGGTCGCGGCACCTGGAAACCAGCCGCAAGACGACGCACTGACGGCACGGGTGCCCTGCCGGGCGCACATTGCCCGACGGCCCGGTCGCGGCTAGGTCTCCGGCATCGCCGCGAGAGACCCTGCCATGACCGCTTCAACCGAACCTGCGACCGCCGGCCCCCTCTCGGACATCCGGGTGATCGAGCTCGGCTCCTTCATCGCCGGGCCCTATTGCGGCCAGCTCCTCGCCGACATGGGCGCCGATCTCGTGAAGTTCGAGGACCCCGGCAAGGGCGACCCGATGCGGCAGTGGGGCTTTGCCAAGAAGGACGGCGCCTCCGTCTGGTGGCCGGTCATCGGCCGCAACAAGAAGAGCGTCACCATCGACCTCAGGAAGAGCCAGGGGCAGGACATCCTGCGCCGGCTCCTGAAGGATGCCGACGTGCTGCTGGAGAACTTCCGGCCCGGCACGCTGGAGAAATGGGGCCTGACCGTCGAGGCGCTTCACGCCATCAATCCGAAGCTGATCATCGCCCGCGTCTCGGGCTACGGCCAGTACGGCCCCTATGCCGAGAAGGCTGGCTTCGCCGCCGTCGCCGAAGCTATGGGCGGCATGCGCACCATCAACGGCTATCCGGACCGGCTGCCGACCCGAACGGGCCTGTCCATCGGCGACACGCTGGCCGGCATCTACACCGCCTTCGGCATTCTCGCGGCGCTCCACCAGCGCACGCGCGACGGACGGGGGCAGGTGATCGACGTCGGCCTCACCGATGCGATCCTAGCCTCCATCGAGGGGGTGATCTCGGAATACTCCGTGACGGGCCATGTGCGCGGCCGCACCGGACTGACGTCGCCGGGCTTTGCCCCCTCCAACATCTATCCGACCCTCGACGGGCACCACATCGTCATCGGCGCCAATGCCGACACGATCTGCAAGCGGCTATTCGCCGTCATGGGCATGGATTTCCTCATGGACGACCCGCGCTTCTCGACCCACGGCGCGCGCGGCCAGCCGGACAACCAGACGGAGATCGACCGCATCATCGGCGACTGGACGAGCACGAAGCCGCGCGACGAACTGCTCGCGCTTCTCGACGGCGCCTCGGTTCCGGCGGGCGGCGTCAACGACGCGGCGGCTGTGGCCGCCGATCCGCATTTCCGCGCCCGCGACATGGTGATGGAGGTCGACACCCCGGACTTCGGCCGCATGCTGATGCAGGGCATCGTGCCGAAGCTCACCCGCACCCCCGGCGCCATCCGCTGGACGGGGGCAAGGCTCGGCGAGCATACGGAGGACGTGCTGAAGGCGGCCGGCTATTCGGAGGCCGAGATCGCCGCGATGCGCGAGGGCGGGGTGCTCTGAAAGGGCAGGCTGGCGGGCGCGGAGGCACGCCTTCCGGGTTGATTTCGGCTGCAGCAGCCAAGTGCGTCCTTCGAGGCTCGCTGTGCTCGCACCTCAGGATGAGGAAGGAAGCGCTTTGCAATACCGCTGTCCCGTCGAGAGGGCCGATGCCGGTCTCCACCGCCCTCACCCTGAGGTGCGAGCCTGCAAGGCGAGCCTCGAAGGACGCACTTCGCGCTGTGCAGGGCTCCAACGCACTCAAACGATCCAGCGAATTGACTTCGCTCCGCCGCCCGCGTGAGATCGCGCCATGAGCGCCGATCTCGACAGCCTGTTCATCGCCCGCACCGTCGTCCTGTCGCGAACCCACATGCAGGCCGGCCACGGCGGACCCTTCGGCGCCGTCGTCGTGATGGCCGGCAAGGTGGTGGCCGAGGGCTGGAACCAGGTCACGTCCACCAACGACCCGACCGCCCATGCCGAAGTGGTGGCCATCCGCCGCGCCTGCACGGCGCTGAACCGCTTCGACCTGAGGGGCGCGACGCTCTATTCGAGCTGCGAGCCCTGCCCCATGTGCCTCTCCTCGGCGCTCTGGGCCCGGCTCGACCGTATCGTCTATGCCAATACCCGCGAAGACGCGGCCGCCATCGGTTTCGACGACGCGCCCTTCTATGAGGAGATGAAGCGCGCCCCGGACATCACCATGGCGCGGATGGACAACCACCCCTCCGCGGAGGCGCGCGGCGTCTTCCTCGAATGGGCCGCCAAGTGTGACAAGGTCACCTATTGATGGCGCCGCTGCTGGAGGCGCGGGGCATCGTCCGGCGCTTCGGCGCGCTTCTCGCCAACGACCATGTCGACCTCTCCGTCGCCCCCGCCGAGATCCATGCCCTGCTTGGCGAGAACGGCGCCGGCAAGTCGACGCTTGTGAAGATCCTCTACGGCCTGCTGCAACCCTCGGAGGGCACCGTCCACTGGGAAGGCCGGCCGGTCACCATCGCCAGCCCGGCCGAGGCCCGGCGGCTCGGCATGCGCGACAGCCATTTCGTCAATCCCAATGGC
>CAZEZD010000309.1:0-348 GCA_964516115.1 uncultured Hyphomicrobiales bacterium | reverse complement strand
CGGCGGCTCGGCATCGGCATGGTGTTCCAGCATTTCTCGCTGTTCGAGGCACTGACAGTGGCCGAGAACGTCGCCCTGTCGCTGCCCGCGGGCACGCCCATGGCGGCCATCGAACATGACGTTGCGCGCCTGTCGCGCGCCTATGGACTGCCGCTGGAGCCCAGGCGCGAGGTGTGGCGGCTGTCGGTCGGCGAGCGGCAGCGCATTGAGATCGTCCGCGCCCTGCTGCAGAACCCGAAGCTGCTCATCCTCGACGAGCCGACTTCGGTGCTGACCCCGCAGGAGGCGGACCGTCTGTTCATCACGCTCGAGACGCTGAAGGCGGAAGGCCGCAGCATCCTCTACATC
>CAZEZD010000308.1:0-4040 GCA_964516115.1 uncultured Hyphomicrobiales bacterium | reverse complement strand
CTCGAGCCCCCAGGCGGCCACCGCGCGGCGCGTTGCCTCGCCATGGCGCATGTGCCGGGCGAAGACGGAATCGAGACCCTCCTCGTGCAGCATCTGGATCGCCTCGTCGAGGCCGTAGAGCAGGTTGGTGGCGGGGGTGTAGGGGAAATAGCCGGACTTGCCGGCCGCGATCATCTCCTCCCAGCCCCAGAAGCTCTTCGGCAGGCGGGACGTCTTCGACGCGGCGAGCGCCTTCTCCGACACCGCGTTGAACGACAGGCCGGGCGGGAGCATCAGGCCCTTCTGCGAACCGGCGACCGTGACGTCCACGCCCCATTCGTCGTGGCGGTAGTCCACCGAGGCGAGCGAGGAGATGGTGTCGACCATCAGCAGGGCCGGATGGCCGGCGGCGTCGATGGCCTTGCGCACCTCGTCGATGCGCGAGGTGGCTCCCGTCGAGGTCTCGTTGTGGACGACGCAGACCGCCTTGAAGCTGTGCGCCTTGTCCTCCCTCAGAGCCGCCTCGATCGCGTCCACGTCAGCGCCAGAACGCCAGTCGGAGGGGATGAAGGTTGCCTCCACCCCGAGCTTGCCCGCCATGGTCTTCCACAGCGTGGCGAAATGGCCGGTCTCGACCATCAGGACCTTGTCCCCCGGCGACAGGCTGTTGGCGAGGGCAGCTTCCCAGGCGCCGGTGCCCGAGGCCGGATAGATGACCACATGGCCCTTGGTCTTGAAGATCGAGCGCATGCCGTCGAGCACGCGCAGGCCGAGCTTGCCGAAGTCCGGGCCGCGATGGTCGATGGTCTGCATGCCGATGGCGCGCAGGATACGCTCCGGCACCGGCGAGGGGCCGGGGATCTGCAGGAAATGGCGGCCGGCGACGCGCGGTGCATTGGGGGCCATCGGGGGTCTCCTCGGAACAGGGCGGCGCCGGTTCTCGCGCTCGGCCTCTTGCCAGAATGAATAATGAATGCAAAATTCAAGTCAAGGGAGCGCAGGCTCTTCTTTTTGAACGGGGGGCTGCAGATCGGGCATTGCGTCCTTCGAGGCTCGCTTCGCTCGCACCTCAGGATGAGGGGGTGGTGACTGGCATCGGCCGTATTCGGTTCGACACCGGTCTTGCCATGCTCGACCATCCTCATCCTGAGGTGCGAGGCCCGGCGAAGCGCGAGCTTCGTCCGGTGGCGAGCCTCGAAGGACGCACTTGGCTGATGCAGGGATCCAGGCCGAGGCAGGGCAATAACCGATGAATGACATGAGCAACACGCCCGGTACCGCCCTCCAGCGCCGACTGAAGGCAGAAGTCTCCGGCGATGTCCTCTTCGACGCCTTCTCCCGCGGGCGCTATGCGACCGACGCCTCGATCTACCAGATCATGCCGGTGGGGGCCGTCGTGCCGGAGACGATGGACGACGCGATCCGCGCGGTGGCGCTCGCCCGCGAGGAGGGCGTCACCGTGCTCCCGCGCGGCGGCGGCACCTCGCAGTGCGGGCAGACCGTCAACGCATCGCTCGTCGTCGACTGCTCGAAGCGCCTGACCCGCATCCTCGATCTTGACGTCGCCGGACGGCGCGTCCGCGTCGAGCCCGGAATCGTCCTCGACGACCTCAACCGGCAGCTCAAGAAGCACGGTCTCTGGTATCCGGTCGATGTCTCCACGGCCTCGCGCGCCACCATCGGCGGCATGACCGCCAACAATTCCTGCGGCGGCCGCTCGCTGCGCTACGGCACCATGCGCGACAACGTCATTCAGGTGGAGGCGGCGCTGGCCGACGGCACCCGGCGCTGGTTCGGCGAGGTGTCGCGCGACGACGCCCTGCGCAATGATGCCGATCTTCTCACCCGCGACCTCCTGACCCTCGGAGAGCGCGAGGCGGGCGAGGTCGAGGCGCGCTTCCCGAAGGTCCAGCGCCGCGTCGGCGGCTACAATCTCGATGCGCTCGTGCCGGGCGGCGCCACCAACAACATGGCGCACATTCTCGTCGGCTCCGAGGGCACGCTTGCCTTCACCACGGCCGTCGACCTGAAGCTTTGGCCACTGATCGGCCCCAAGGTCTTCGGCATCTGCCACTTCGGCTCCTTCCACGAGGCGATGGACGCCGCCCAGCATCTCGTGACGCTGAAGCCGATCGTGGTGGAACTGGTCGACCGCACCATGATCGGGCTTGCCCGCGACATCGCCATGTTCCGCCCGACCATCGAGCGCGTCGTGCGCGGCGACCCCGATGCGCTGCTGGTGGTCGAGTTCGCCGAGGAGACGGAAGCGGAGAACCTGCGGAAGCTGAAGGATCTCGAGGCGTTGATGGGCGATCTCGGCTTCTCGTGGCAGGGATCGGGCGCTCGCTTTGGCGGCGTGGTCCCCGTCATCGAGCCGGCCTGGCAGGCGGCCGTCACCGAGATGCGCTCCTCCGGTCTCAACATCATGATGTCGATGAAGGAGGCCGGGAAGCCCGTCTCCTTCGTCGAGGATTGCGCCGTGCCGCTGAAGGATCTCGCCGCCTATACGGCGGGTCTGACAGACATTTTCCGCGCCCACGGCACCGAGGGCACCTGGTATGCCCACGCGTCCGTCGGCTGCCTGCACGTGCGGCCCGTCCTCAACATGAAGCTGGATGTCGATGCCAGGCGCATGCGCTCCATGGCCGAACAGGCCTTCGAAATGGTGCGCAGGTACAAGGGCTCGCATTCCGGCGAGCACGGCGACGGCATCGTCCGTTCCGAATTCCACGAACAGATGTTCGGCACGCGCCTCGTGCGCGCCTTCGAGGAGGTGAAGGACCGCTTCGATCCGGAGGGCCTGTTCAATCCGGGAAAGATCGTGCGCGCACCGAAAATGGATGACAGGACGCTCTTCCGCTATCCGCCGGGCTACGAGGGGATCGACTTCCGGCCGTCCCTCGACTGGTCCGACTATCCCGGGGCGGGCGCGGGTTTCCTCGGCGCCATCGAGATGTGCAACAACAACGGCACCTGCCGGAAGCTCGATGGCGGCGCCATGTGCCCGAGCTACCGGGTCACCCGCGACGAGCAGCACGTGACGCGCGGGCGCGCCAATACGCTCCGCCTCGCCATGACCGGACAGCTCGGCCCGGATGCCCTCCTGTCGAAGGAGATGGAGGAGAGCCTTTCCCTCTGCGTCTCCTGCAAGGCCTGCAAGCGCGAATGCCCGACCGGCGTCGACATGGCGCGCATGAAGATCGAGGTGAAGGCGGCGCGCTATCAGGCGAAGGGGGCGAGCCTGCACGACCGGCTGGTGGCGCACCTGCCGCGCTATGCCAGCATCGCGGCGAAGATGCCGTGGCTGTTCAACCTGCGCGACCGGGTGCCGGGTCTTGCCACGCTGTCGGAGAAGCTGGCGCAGTTCTCGGCCCGCCGCTCGCTGCCGCAATGGCGCTCCGACGTCTTCGCGCCAAAGGCGGTCGCCGAGGGTCCCGAGACGGGCCGCGAGGTGGTGCTCTTCGCCGACACTTTCAACCGCGCCTTCGAGCGGGAGAACCTCGATGCGGCGGTGACCGTGCTGACAACAGCCGGCTATCGCGTTCATCATGCGCAGCCCGTGGGCGGCGGGCGTCCGCTCTGCTGCGGCCGCACCTATCTCGCCACCGGCATGATCGACAACGCCCGGACGGAGGCCGAGAGGCTGATTGCAGCGCTGGCGCCCTTTGCCGCGCGAAACATCCCCGTGATCGGCCTCGAGCCCTCCTGCCTGTTCTCGCTTCGCGACGAGATCCCGGCGCTGCTGAAGTCGGACGAGGCTGCGTCCGTGTCGGGGGTCGCCGTGCTCTTCGAGGAGTTCATCGCCGCCGAGGCGAAGGCCGGCCGGCTGGCGCTGCCGCTCGGCGAGATGAAGGCCAAGGCAGTTCTGCACGGCCACTGCCACCAGAAGGCCTTTGGCGCCATGGGCGCGGTGGAAGGCGCGCTCAGGCTCATCCCCGGCCTCGAGGTGCAGACGGTGGAGAGCTCCTGCTGCGGCATGGCGGGGGCTTTCGGCTACCACGCCGAGACCATCGACACCTCGCTCGCCATGGCGGAACTGTCGCTGCTGCCGGCCATCCGCA
>CAZEZD010000307.1:0-4044 GCA_964516115.1 uncultured Hyphomicrobiales bacterium | reverse complement strand
CCTGCCCGTCGACGATCACCTTCGCCATCGGCTCATTCCATCCGGTCTTGGCCAGGACCACCCGACGGCGGCCCCGGCATCCTCGTGAGGCGGCTCGCGCCGCCCCTCATTTCATCACCGCCACCCGCTTGCGGGCGGCGAAACGCATCAGTCCTTGCCCGGGGCGACGCCCGGCTTCTTCTGGAACGACACCTTGGGCAGCGAAATGCCCTTCGACGTCGATGTGGTCTCGATTGTCAGCGGTTTCGGCGCGCTGGGGGTTACTTTTTTTGCAGCGGCACCGGTCTTCGCGGCCTTCACCGTTGAAGCCGCAGCCATTTTCGGTTTCGGCGGCGAGCCGCCCGGCGTCGTCGGCTTCGGCGGTATCCCCGTTGGCTTCGCCGGAACGGGCTTCGCAGCCTCGACCTCGGCGACAACCGGGACCTCCGCGGCGGGCAGCTTCACGGCGCCGGCTTTCGGCGCGGGAACCGCATCCTTCGGCGATACGGCCTTGACGGCCTTGGGCTTCGGAGGCGAACCGCCCGGCCGCGTCGGCTTCGGCGGCGAGCCGGTCGGCTTGGCCGGAACGGGCTTGGCAGCCTCGACCGCGACAACAGCCGTGACCTCGGCCGCGGGCAGCGTCACGGCGCTGGCCTTGGGGGCTGGCGCCGCTTCCTTCGGCTTGGCGGCCTTGGCCGCCTTGGGCTTCGGCGGCGAGCCGCCCGGCGTCGTCGGCTTCGGCGGTGCGCCCGACGGCTTGGGCGGCGTCGGCTTCGCGGCTTCCACCACCGCGGCCTTCACGACAGGCGCCACCGGGTTCGACACCACGAGCCGCGGCGCCGCGACCGCGGACGGCGCGGGAGGAGCCGGCGCCTTCGCGGGCACCGCTTCGTCGCGGACGGTCAGGGCGAAAGCGCGGGCGAAGGCATAGCCGACGCCGCACATGGCGACGAAACCGCCCATCATCATGGTCGTCGGCAGCACCATCGCCGCCATGGCCGGACCGGCCATGGCATCGAGCGGGGCAATCCTGCCGGTCGGCAATGCACTCACGGTCTTGGCGGCAGCGGTCATGGCCGGCCCTCCATCGCGGTTGCGGTGATGCACTGGCCCCTTTGCGAGGCGTTTCCCGAGGTCGGCTTCTTGTCGAAAGGCACGGTTGCGGCGCGGCCCGACCGCACAAACGTCCGTACTCCGCGGCAGGCGGAGGGCAGAGCGCCGGTGCTGGGACGGGCCGCGGTCATGGTCGTCAGCGCCCCGCCATCTGTGTCTCGACCTGCGCCTTCAGTTCGGCGAGGGAGCGGTTGCCGGCGGCGACGTCCTCGGGGGTGAGCACAACGGCGCAGCGGGTGCCGTCGCCGTCGATGAGGAAGCGTCGTTCGGTGACGGCCGTGCGGGTGCCGGCGCGCTCGGTCGTGATGACCACGCTGACCCGGCGGCCCGGCTTGTGCGGACCGCAGACGGCCTGCAGGGCGGGCGTCGTCTCGGTGATCTGGCGCTCCAGCACGATGGTGCGCGGATTGGGCGTGCGACCCTGCGTTCCCCGCGAGGCCGCCCGCATCAGGATGGTCTGGTGGACGAACTCCGGCGAAGCGTTGATCGTGACGCGCAGCGCAGCCTCGCCGGTCGGACGTGGCGGCGGCGGAGCCGCGGTGACGCAGCCGCCGAGGGCGAGAGCGCCGATGAGGACGAGGCCGTGCCGGGTCATGAGCTTCACTCCGCCGCGATGCGCACGGGCTCGCCGTGCGGGTTGGCCGAATAGGCGTCGATCTTCTTCTCGATCTCGTGACGGAAATGCCGGATCAGGCCCTGGACAGGCCAGGCCGCGGCATCGCCGAGCGCGCAGATGGTGTGACCCTCGACCTGCCCCGCCACCTCGAGGAGCATGTCGATCTCCTTCTTCTGGGCGCGGCCTTCCGACATGCGGGTGAGAACACGCCACATCCACCCCGTGCCCTCGCGGCACGGCGTGCACTGGCCGCAGCTCTCGTGCTTGTAGAAGTAGGAGATGCGGGTGATCGCCTTCACCACGTCCGTCGACTTGTCGAGGACGATGACCGCCGCCGTTCCGAGGCCCGAGCGCAGGGCGCGGAGCGAATCGAAGTCCATCGCCGCGTCCCAGATCTGCTCGGCCGGAACGAGTGGCACCGACGAGCCGCCGGGAATGACCGCCAGCAGGTTGTCCTTGCCGCCGCGGATGCCGCCGCAATGCTTCTCGACCAGTTCCGAGAAGGGGATCGACATCGCCTCCTCGAAGGTCGCCGGCTTGTTCACATGGCCGGAGACGCAGAACAGCTTGGTGCCGACATTGTTCGGTTTGCCGAAGGACGAGAACCAGGACGCGCCGCGGCGCAGGATGGTCGGCGCGACAGCGATCGACTCGACGTTGTTCACCGTGGTCGGGCAGCCGTAGAGGCCCATGTTCGCCGGGAACGGGGGCTTCAGGCGCGGCTGGCCCTTCTTGCCCTCGAGGCTCTCCAGCAGCGCCGTCTCCTCGCCGCAGATATAGGCGCCGGCGCCGTGGTGAACGTAGAGATCGAAATCCCAGCCGTTCGTGTTGCCCTTGCCGAGGAGCCCTGCGTCGTAGCACTCGTCGATGGCGCGCTGCAGCGCCTCGCGCTCGCGGATGAACTCGCCGCGCACGTAGATATAGCCCACATGCGCGCCCATGGCGCAGGCGGCGATCAGGCAGCCCTCGATCAGCGTGTGCGGGTCGTTGCGCAGGATCTCGCGGTCCTTGCAGGTGCCCGGCTCGGATTCGTCGGCATTGACGACGAGATAGTGCGGCCGGCCATCCGACTGCTTCGGCATGAACGACCACTTGAGGCCGGTCGGGAAGCCGGCGCCGCCACGGCCGCGCAGGCCGGAATCCTTCATCTCCTGGATGATCCAGTCCCGGCCCTTGTCGATGATGGCCTTGGTCCCGTCCCAGTGCCCGCGCGCCATCGCGCCCTTCAGGCTCTTGTCGTGGAAGCCGTAGATGTTGGTGAAGATGCGGTCCTTGTCGGCGAGCATCCGATCACTCCTTCACGGACGGCAGACCCGCCGCCAGCGCCTTGGCCTGGACCGTCCACTCCTCGCGGTCGATCCGGCCGGGGAACGACAGATAGGTGCCGACCCAGCGGATTTCCTCGCGGGTCCAGGCAGCGACCTGGTCGAAATGGAAGACGCCGAGGGCGTGCAGCTTGCCCTCGTTCACCGGGCCGATGCCCTTGATCCTCTGCAGCTTGTCGGCCTTCGCCTCGCGTGCGGCGACAAGGCCGGCAGGTCGGGTACCGACGGCGTCGGCCTTCTGCTCGGGGGTCGCGTCGGCGGCCAGGGTCGACAGCTTCGCCCTGATCTCGGCCTCTTCGCTCGCCGCCAGAGCAAGGGCGGTCGCGGACGGCCCCTCCTCCACGGCGACGGGCTTTGTCGCGACCTTCGGCTTCTCCGCCACCGCGGCCCCGGCGGGGCCGGCGGCATTGAACGGAAGGTCGCGCAGGGTCAACGCACCGCCCTCGGGCTCCGAGCCGTGGCGACCGTTCTGCGGCCCCGGCTTCGGCTTTTCGCCGCGGGAGAAGGCATCGATCAGCCACTCCAGGCTCTCGGGTGTCAGGTCCTCGTAGGTGTCCGAAAAAACCTGGATCATCGGCGCGTTGACGCAGGCGCCGGCGCATTCGACCTCTTCCCACGAGAAGTCGCCGTCGTCGGAGAGGTGGAACGGCTCGTGATGGATGCGGCTCTTGCAGACCTTGATCAGCGCCTCGGCGCCGCGCAGCATGCAGGGCGTGGTGCCGCAAACCTGAATATGTGCTTTCTTCCCAACCGGTTGCAGCTGAAACATGGTGTAGAATGTCGCCACCTCGAACACCCGGATGTACGGCATGTCGAGCATTTCGGCGATATACTCGATGGCCGCCTTGGGCAGCCAGTAGGCGTGCTGCTCCTGCGCGCGCCACAGCAGCGGGATGACGGCGGACGCCTTCCGCTCGGCCGGATACTTGCCAATGGTCTTCTGCGCCCAGGCCAGATTGTCGGGCGTGAAGGCGAAGGAGGCCGGCTGGACCTCGTCTGGCGCCAGTCTGC
>CAZEZD010000306.1:0-4053 GCA_964516115.1 uncultured Hyphomicrobiales bacterium | reverse complement strand
AGCGGAAGGCCTGGCACATGCCGATGGCGACCGCCTCGCCATGGACGAGGCGGCTGCCGTCATAGCCGGTGGCGGCCTCCAGCGCATGGCCGAAGGTATGACCGAGGTTGAGCAGCGCCCGGTCGCCGGTTTCCGTCTCGTCGCGGGCGACGACGGCCGCCTTGGCGCGGCAGGAGGTGGCGATGGCGTGGACGCGGTCGCGGCCGCCCTGGAAGACGCCGCGCCAGTGAGCCTCGAGCCAGGAGAAGAAGCCGGGATCGTCGATGAGGCCGTATTTCGCCACCTCGGCGTAGCCGGCGCGGAACTCGCGGGTGGAGAGCGTGTCGAGCACGTCGGTATCGGCGAGGACGAGGCCGGGCTGGTAGAAGGCGCCGATCAGGTTCTTGCCATGGCGGGAATTGATGCCGGTCTTGCCGCCGACGGAGGAATCCACCTGCGCCAGCAACGAGGTCGGCATCTGCACGAAGCCCATGCCGCGGCGCACGATGGCCGCGGTGAAGCCGGCGAGGTCGCCGACCACGCCGCCGCCGAGCGCCAGCACGATGTCGCCGCGCTCCAGCCGGTGGTTGAGAATCTGGTCGACCACCTCCTCCAGCATGCCGAAGCGCTTGGTCGCCTCGCCCGGCGGCACGGTGATGCGGTGATGGCGGATGCCGGCGGCGGAGAGGCTCGCCTCCAGCGCCGGGCCGTGCAGGTCGCCGACGGTGGCGTCGGTGACGATAGCGACGGCGCGGCCGGGAAAGCGGGCGGCGAGCGTCGCACCGGCCGCCGCGATGAGGCCCGAGCCGATCAGGATGTCGTAGGAGCGCTCACCCAGCGCCACGGGCACGTGCACCGGACCGTCGGTCCCGGCCGCGGGAATGGGATCGGTCATGGGGCGCCTCGTTCCGCCGTCAGTTGCACGTGCTCGGCCAGTGCCGCCAGGACGTCGTCGACCACCTCCTCGTGGGAGGCCTCGCGGGACACGACGGTCACATCCGCCTGCGCATAGACGGGATAGCGCTCGTCCAGCAGGCGCTTCAGCACGGCCCTGGGGTCGTCGGCCTTGAGCAGCGGCCGGTCGCCGCGCCGCTTGACGCGCTTCATCAGCACGTCGAGCTCGGCCTTGAGCCAGACGGCGACGCCGCGCTCGCGGATGCGCGCCCGCGTCTCCGGGTTCATGTAGGCGCCGCCGCCGGTCGCCAGCACCTGCGGCCCGGAATCGAGGATGCGGGCGACGACCCGCACCTCGCCGGCGCGGAAATAGGCCTCGCCGTGCTTCTCGAAGATTTCGGGGATGGTGAGGTCGGCGGCCTTCTCGATCTCGGTGTCGGCATCGACGAAGGGCAGGCCGAGCCGATGGGCCAGCCGCCGCCCGATGGACGACTTGCCAGCCCCCATCAGCCCGACGAGCACGATCGAGCGGGACCCGAGAGCCTCCCGAACCCGCTTCACGTCGATCCCGGCCACCGCCGCACTCATGGACACACCGTCATGCTCCCGTCTCTCACGAAAGCGGGAGGCAGGGCAACCGGCCGGATCGGCCGAGGGTCAGGCCGACGCCTCGCGCGCGGCGATGGCGTCGGCGATGGCGACGAGCTTGCGCGCCATGTCGGCATGCAGGCGCTCCACCATCCGCCCCTCCACCTGGATCGCTCCCTTCGCCGCATTCTCCGGCAGGTCGAAGGCGGCGATGATGGTGCGGGCCCAGGCGACCTCCTTTTCGGCGGGCGAGAAGGCCGCGTTGCAGGGTGCGATCTGGCTGGGGTGGATCAGCGTCTTGCCGTCGAAGCCCATGTCGCGCGCCTCGGCGCATTCGCGGGCGAAGCCGGCCTCGTCGGCGATCTCGTTCCAGACCCCGTCGAGAATGGCGAGGCCGTGGGCGCGGGCGGCGGCGAGCGACATCATCAGCCAGGCGTTCATCGGCGCACGTCCGGGAACGATGCGCGCGCCGGTCTCCTTGGCGAGGTCGTTGGTGCCCATGACGAAGCCGGTGAGCCGCGTCGTGCGGTCCTTCGCGGCGGCGGCGATGCCGGCGGCGTTCAGCATGGCGAGCGGCGTCTCCATCATGGCCCAGACGGCGGTCCTGTCCGGCGCGCCGGCGGTGGCAATGGCCTTGCCGGCGGCGACGAGGTCGGCGCCCGCGTTGACCTTCGGGATGAGGATGACGTCGGCGCCGGTCGGCGCGAGTGCCTTCAGGTCGGCATCGCCCCAGGCCGTGTCGAGGCCGTTGATGCGGACCACCACCTCGCGATGGCCGAAGCCGCCCTGCGTCACCGCGGCGGCGACCTGCGCCCGCGCCGTCTCCTTGGCGTCGGGCGCCACGGCATCCTCGAGATCGAGGATCACGACGTCGGCCGGCAGGGTGCGGGCCTTCTCCAGCGCGCGGGCGTTGGAGCCGGGCATGTAGAGGACGGATCGGCGGGGACGGATCGACATGGTCGGGCTCGGCGGCTGGCTATGGCTTGAGGAGGATGGGCTATGTGCGGGCGAGGCTAGCTGCATCGCAGCATGCATGCCATCGTCCTTCCGAACGAGACCGGCTTTTCCAAGACAAGAGACAGAGCGTGACACACGCGGACGTGCTGATCGTCGGCGGCGGGATCATGGGGTCCTGCACAGCCTATTTCCTCAAGAAAGAACTCGGCTATGCCGGCACGGTGCGCGTCATCGAGCGCGACCCGACCTATGCGGAGGCCTCGACGACGCTGTCGGCGGCCTCCATCCGCCAGCAGTTCTCGACCCCTGAAAACATCCGCATGAGCCGCTTCGGCATCGAGGTGATCCGCTCGCTGAAGGAGCGCTTCGGCCCGGACGCCGATATCGGCTTCCGCGAGGGCGGCTATCTGATCCTCGCCTCCGAGGGCGGACGTTCCGTGCTGGAGGCCAACTGGCAGACGCAATCGGCCGAGGGCTCGGACATCGTGCTGCTCGGGCCGTCAGAACTGAAGGCGCGTTTCCCGTGGATCTCGACCGAGGACATCGCGCTCGGCGCCTTCGGCCAGAGCGGCGAGGGCTGGTTCGACGCCGCCATGCTGCTCGACCTCTTCCGCAAAGCCGCCCGCGAGGCCGGCGCGACCTACGAGAAGGGCGAGGTCGCCTCCCTCGTCCGCGTCGGCGACCGCGTCACCGGTGCAGTGATGACCGACGGTTCGGCGCGCTCCTGCGGCACGCTGGTGCTGGCGGCGGGCGCCTGGGCCGGACGGCTGGCGCAGGGCATCGACGTGCCGCTGCCGGTGGAGCCGCGCAAGCGCACCGTCTTCGTCGTGAAGTGCCCGGAGACCTTCCCGGACATGCCCCTTATCGTCGATCCGTCGGGGGTGTGGATGCGCCCCGAGCGCGACCTCGTCATCGGCGGCTGGGGGCCGGGCGAGAATGACCCCGATCCCGCCGCCCATGGCGACTTCGAGCCTGGCCACGACGAGTTCGAGAACCACGTCTGGCCGGCCTGGGCGACGCGCATCCCGGCCATGGAGCAACTGCGCCAGATGCGCGCCTGGGCCGGGCACTACGATTTCAACACCCTCGACCACAACGCCATTCTCGGCCCGCATCCCGATGTCGCCGGCCTGATGTTCATCAACGGCTTTTCCGGCCACGGCCTGCAGCAGGCCCCCGCCGCCGGGCGGGCGCTGGCCGAGCTCATCGTCCACGGCGGCTACCGCAGCCTCGATCTTTCCGTCTTCGGCTTCGACCGCATCCTCAGGAACGAGCCGGTGCTCGAACTCAACGTCATCTGATCCCCCGGAGCTCCCCCATGAAGGTCTGTATCTTTGGCGCCGGCGCCGTGGGAGGCAATGCCGCGGCGCGTCTGATCGCGGCGGGCGAGGCGGAGGTGTCCGTCGTGGCGCGCGGCGCCCATCTCGCCGCCATCCGCGACAAGGGCATCACCCTGCACAGCGAGGGCCAGACGCTCGGCGGCAAGCCGCATGCGGCGACCGACGACCCCGCCACCCTGCCGCCGCAGGATCTGGTCGTCGTGACCCTGAAGGCGCATTCGCTGCCCGCCATCGCAGCGCCGCTGAAAGCGTTGCTGGCGCCGGGCGCGGCCGCGCTGTTCTACACCAACGGCGT
>CAZEZD010000305.1:0-4066 GCA_964516115.1 uncultured Hyphomicrobiales bacterium | reverse complement strand
CGGCGGTCATGGGCTCACTCTGACCGCTTCGACCCGCCATGACCAGACCGGCGGGACGCCGCAGGCGGCAACGGATTGGTCACCATGATCTGCCAGGCTGCGGTGAGTACCGGAGTATCGCCATGACCCGCCCCCTTCCCCATCGCACCGTCCCCACCCTGGCAGCGGCAGCACTGATGACGGTCCTGGCGCCATCGGGCGAGGCGCTGGCGACACCCTTCTGGTTCGGCTGGGCGGGACATGACAGGCCGGTGATCTATCGCCCGATCGTGACGCCCCGCACCTACTACTTCGCTCCCGCCGGTGCGGTCGAGGTTGTCCCGGCCCGCCATCACGGGCACCGGCACGGCCGCCATCATCATCGCCAGGCGCGCTGAGCCCCTCAGCCCTCATCCAGACCGACGATGGCGCGGGCGAAATCCCGCGCGGCGAAGGGTTCGAGGTCGTCGACACCCTCGCCGACGCCGATGAAATGCACCGGCAGGCCGGTGCGGGCGGCGACCGCGACGAGGATGCCGCCGCGCGCCGTGCCATCGAGCTTCGTCATGACGAGGCCGGTAACACCGGCCGTCTTCGTGAAGGCGTCGACCTGCGTCAGCGCGTTCTGGCCGGTGGTCGCATCGAGCACCAGCAGCACGGCATGCGGGGCGGCCTCGTCGACCTTGCGGATGACCCGCACGACCTTTTCGAGCTCGGCCATCAGTTCGGCCTTGTTCTGCAAGCGGCCAGCCGTGTCGAGGATGACGACGTCGGTGCCGGCCTCCTGCGCCTGCCTCACCGTGTCGAAGGCAAGGCCCGCCGCGTCCGACCCCTGCGGCCGCGCGACGACAGGCGCGCCGGTCCGCTCGCCCCAGACCTTCAGCTGCTCGATGGCGGCGGCGCGGAACGTATCGCCCGCGCCGAGAATGACGGAGCGGTGCTCGGCGCGGAACTTGGCGGCGAGCTTGCCGATGGTGGTGGTCTTGCCGGCGCCGTTCACGCCGACGACCATGATGACGAAGGGCTTGCGCTCCGCGTCCACCGTCAGCGGCCGCGCGACGGGCGCCAGCACCGCCTCGATCTCGGCGGCGAGGATCGCCCGCACCTCCTCCGGCGCGATGTCCTTGCCGAAACGGCCCTTCGACAGCGCACCTGCGATGCGCCCCGCCGTCTCGACGCCGAGATCGGCCTGGATCAGCAGGTCCTCGAGCTCCTCCAGCGTCGCATGGTCGAGCTTGCGCTTGGTGAAGAGCTCGGTCACGCCCGTGCCGAGCTTCGAGGAGGTGCGCGACAGGCCTTCCGTCAGCCGCCGCCACCAGCTCTTCGGAGCGGCAGGCGTTTCGGCCGCTGCGGGAGCCGCCGTCTCCGCTGCAGCCGGCGTTCCCGCCGGCGCGTCCTGACCGAACAGCCGCTGGAAGAAACCCGGCCGCTTCGGCTCGTCGGACTTCGGCTGGTCGGTCATCGGCAAAGGATCTCGCTGTCTGGCGCGGCGCGCAGCCCGAATGGGCGGGCGCAACCCCCGGCATTTAGGCCGGCTGGCCGGGATTGGCTAGGGCTGCGGCGGCGCCGGCTGGCGAAGGCGATGGCTTCGCCGTATGGGAGGACATGACCTCCGCCTCGCCGCATCCCGTGCCCCCCGACCCGCTCGGCCTCATCCCGCGCCTCCTCCACCGGGACGCGAGCGTGCTGATCCTGAACAAGCCGGCGGGCCTGCCGGTCCACAAGGGTCCGGGCGGCGGGGAGACGCTCGCCGACCATCTCGACGTGCTGCGCTTCGGCCTGCCGCGGGCCCCGGAACTCGCCCACCGCCTCGACAAAGATACCGCCGGCTGCCTTGTGCTCGGCCGCCACCGCCGGGCGCTGGAGCGGCTCGGGCAGCTGTTCAAGCGCAACGAGGTGAAGAAGACATACTGGGCGGTGGTCGAAGGCGGGCCGGCCGCCGAGGAGGGCGAGATCGCGATCTCCATGAGCCCGCGCGATCCGAAGCGCGGCTGGTGGATGAAGGCCGATCCGAAGGGCCAGCCGGCGCTGACGCGGTTCCGGGTGCTCGGACGCAGCGAGGGCCGCGCCTGGCTGGCGCTGGAGCCGGTCACCGGGCGCACCCACCAGCTCCGGCTGCACTGCTCGGAGAGCGGCTTTCCCATCCTCGGAGACACGATCTACGGCAGCGCGCCGCGGCAGGGCGGGCCGGGACTGCACCTGCTCGCGCGCGCCATCGCGGTGCCCTTCGATCCGAAGCGGCCCGCCATCACGGCGGAAGCGCCGCCCCCGGAGGCGATGCACGAGGCCCTCGCCGCCTGCGGCTGGAACGGCTGAGCCCCGTTGCCGGCTACCTCCGCGTGTGACGACGAGGGACCGCGCGCGTCCGGTATCGTTCGGACCTAAGTCGGACTTGGCGCGGCGGCGGGCGGGCGGGATACTCGCTGCCAGAGGGAGACCGTCATGGCTGGGCATTACGACAAGCGCGAAACGCGCGACGACAGCGCGCGCGAGAAGGACCTGATGAAACGACTGCCGCAGGTCATAGCGGCGGCGATGAAGGTGCCAGCCTGGCGCCGCCACCTCGGCAAGATCGACCCGCGGGCCATCACGACGCGGTCTGCGCTGGCCGAGCTGCCGGTGCAGCGGAAGTCCGACATGCCCGCGCTGCAGAAGGCCCAACCGCCCTTCGGTGGCTTCGTGCCCGGCAAGGCGAGTTCCTTCGGGCGCCTGTTCATGTCGCCCGGTCCCATCTTCGAGCCCGAGGCGATCGGCCACGACGTCTGGCGCGTCGGCCGCGCCATGTCGGCGGCCGGCTTCCGGCGCGGCGACATCGTGCTGAACACGCTGTCCTACCACCTCACCCCGGGCGCCTGGTGCTTCGACTCGGGCGCCCGCGCCGTCGGCTGCGCGGTGATCCCGGCGGGTCCCGGCAACACCGACGCCCAGCTCGATCTCATCGAAGCCTACCGGCCGAGCTGCTACGCCGGAACGCCCGACTTCCTGAAGATCCTCCTCGACGCGGCGAAGGACAAGGGACGCGACGCCTCCTCGATCAAGCGGGCTCTGGTGGGCGGCGCGGCATTCCCCGCCAGCCTGCAGAAGGAGGTCGCGGCGCGCGGCGTCGATGCCTACCAGACCTATGCCATCGCCGAATGCGGCGTCATCGCCTACGAGAGCGAGGCACGCCAGGGCCTGATCCTCAACGAGGACATCATCCTGGAGATCGTGCGGCCAGGCACCGGCAACCCCGTCGCGCCGGGGGAGGTCGGCGAGATCGTTGTCACGGTTCTCGATCCGCACCATCCGCTGATCCGCTTCGCGACGGGCGACCTCACCGCCATCCTGCCGGACGCCTCGCCCTGCGGGCGGACCAACAGCCGCATCAAGGGCTGGCTCGGCCGCGCCGACCAGACCGCCAAGGTCAAGGGCATGTTCGTGCGCCCCGAGCAGGTCGCCGAGGTGGTGCGCCGCCATCCGGAGATCGCGCGGGCGCGGCTCGTCGTCGCCCGCAACGGCGAGTCCGACGCCATGACGCTGAAGGTGGAGTCGCGCGCCCGTTCGCCCGAATTCGTACATGCGGTAGGCGAGAGCCTTCTGTCCGTGATGAAGCTCAAGGGCGGCGTGGAGGCCGTGAAGCCCGGCTCGCTGCCGAATGACGGAAAGGTCATCGAGGACACCCGCCCGGTCGGCTGAGCGGAGCGGCAGCGCATTGGCGACGGGGACGCACCACCACGGATGCGGCGGCGCGTCCTTCTGGCTCAGGCCGCGCGGAACATCGGCGCGTAGCGGTCGCGATAGGCCCAGACCAGCATCAGACCTGTCACCGCGAGAATACCCGCGACCGGCAATCCCTGCGGATTGAGGAAGGCGTGGAACAGCACGATCGTCGCGATGACGGGGGTGATGAGTGCCAGACCGAAGGCCGGCGCGACGTTGAGGAGCAGGCTGAGGCCCCCGACCAGATTGATCGTCTTGAGGAAGGGCCAGAAGAAGCCCGAGGCCTGAAGCCCCTGTTCGAAGAGGCGGCCGGACGGCGACACCGGCGGATGAATAATACCAACGGCCCTCACGACTGACCGATGTGTGCCCAGTCGCGCATGCCGAT
>CAZEZD010000304.1:0-4068 GCA_964516115.1 uncultured Hyphomicrobiales bacterium | reverse complement strand
CGGCGGCGATGATCACCCGCAAGTGCTCGCCGGCCATTGCCGTCGGCTGCACCATGGTGGTGAAGCCCGCTCCCGAGACGCCGCTGACGGCCCTCGCCCTTGCCGAACTGGCTCACCGCGCCGGCATCCCGGCAGGTGTCATCAACATCATAACCGGCGACGCCGCGCCCATCGGCAAGGTCTGGTGCGAGCACCCGACCGTCCGCTTCATCGGCTTCACCGGCTCTACCCCGGTCGGCAAGCTGCTGATGGCTCAGGCCGCTTCCACCGTGAAGCGCGTCGGCCTCGAGCTTGGCGGCAATGCGCCCTTCATCGTCTTCGACGACGCGGACATCGACGCCGCCGTCGAGGGGGCCATGGTCTCCAAGTACCGCAACATGGGCCAGACCTGCGTCTGCGCCAACCGCATCTTCGTCCAGGACACGGTGCATGACGAGTTCGTCGCCAAGTTCACGGCACGGGTGAAGGCGCTGAAGGTCGGCAACGGGCTTGAGCCCGGCATCGACCAGGGCCCGCTGATCAAGCCGGCGGCGGTGGATAAGGTCGAGGCCCATGTGAAGGACGCCGTCGCCAAGGGCGGCAGGATCGAGACCGGCGGCAAGCGCTCCGATCTCGGCCATACTTTCTTCGAGCCGACCGTCATCTCCGGCGTCACGCCGGACATGCTGGTGACGCGCGAGGAGACCTTCGGCCCGCTGGCGCCGATCTACCGCTTCAAGACCGAGGAGGAGGCGATCGAGCTCGCCAACGCCACGCCCTTCGGCCTTGCCAGCTACTTCTACGGCCGTGACATCGGGCGCGTGTTCCGCGTCGCCGAAGCACTGGAATACGGCATGGTCGGCATCAACACCGGCCTCGTCGGCACCGATGTCGCCCCCTTCGGCGGCGTCAAGGAATCCGGCCTCGGCCGCGAGGGCTCGCACTACGGCCTCGACGAGTTCATCGAGATCAAGCTGATGATGCTCGGCGGCATCCAGTAAGCCGATTCAGTCGGCGGACATGCGAAGGGCGGTGCCGCAAGGTGCCGCCCTTTCTGCTTGCACGCCCCGTGCGGCCCCGACCGCATGAAGGTGCAGTGCGACCCGGCACGTGCCCCTCAGCGGGCCGCCACGCTCACCGGCGCCATCGACTTCAGCCCTCGCGCCGGCACGATGACAAGTTCGAGTTCGGGCCGGCCGCCGCGGCCGATGGACAGCCTCTCCGGCTCGCCGATCACCTCGAACTGGCTCTGCAACACCGCCTGCTGGCGGGCCCATGTGCCGGCGAGCGCGACGATCAGGATATCGCCGCCGCGAAAGGCGCGGGGAACCTGGCGGAAGGCGAAGCCGCGCGGGTCGGGGCCGATGACCATGACGTCGGCGCGATCGCCGACGGCGAGATCGACCTTGCCGCCCTCGTTCCATGTGAGCCCGACCACCACGGGGCCGGCGCCCTTCGTTGCACCCCTGGTGGCAAGCACGGGCCTGAGGGCGACCCAGTCGAAGGCGTCGACCGTCGGGTCCGCCCTGACGGGGACGCCGAGGCGGGTCAGCACGCCGGTGGCGCCGATGGCGCCGATGCCGAGCGACAGGACGACCGCCAGCCCGACGCACCACTTCGCCCAGACGCGCGGCGAGGGGCTCGCCTGCGGGTTCGCCACCATCCAGGCGCCGAGCAAGGGGAAGACGAAGAACCAGCCCGGCATGGGCCAGTGCGGCAGCGCCCAGCCGGACCACAGCGACTGCAGCGTGAAATAGAGGATCGTCGGGGCCGCCAGCGCCATCAGGAACAGGCGGCGCGGCTCCTTCAGCCGGCCGAGGTTCTGCGCCGCGATGGTGGCGAGCGGCACGGCAATCCAGGGAGCGAGCCAGACGAACTGCCCAGCCAGCATCTGGGCGAAGGCGGCAAGCGTCAGCCCCTGTCCGCCGCCCCTGCCCGCCTGGAAGCGCAGGGAGACCCACTCGTTGGCGATGTTCCAGACGATAACCGGTGAGACGGCGAGCGCCGCCAGCACGGCGCCGGCCCAGGGCACGGGGTGGGCGAGCCAGCGGCGGTGCTCCGTCGCCAGCAGGAAGAGCGCGAGGCCGAAGACGACGAAGAGCGCCGAGTATTTCGACAGGCCGGCAAGGCCGAAGCAGAGCCCGGCGATCAGCCAGGCGGTCCAGGGCGACGGGCTTTCGTCCTCTCGCGGGAAGAACAGCCGCGCCAGGGCCAGAACGCCGCCGGCGAGGAAGAACAGCAGCGGTCCGTCCGGCACGATCCAGGTGCCGGGAGAGGCCAGGAAGAACAGCGAGGCGTTCAGCGCCAGGACCGCCCAGACGGCCGGCCAGCCGCCGAACAGCCGCTCGGTCAGACGGAACATCAGCCAGGACGTGCCGGCAAAGAGCGCGATGAAGGGCAGCCGCACCGCCCAGTTTGTGCCGATGACGAGAAGGGACACATGGGCCAGCCACAGGTGCAGCGGCGGATGGTCGAAATAGGACAGCGCCAGCCGGCGCGCCTGCCCCAGCGTGTAGCTCTCGTCCACGCCGAAGCCGAGCAGGGCGGCGAAGACGATGCGCAGCGCCGTGAAGCCGAGGATGACGATGATCGCCGCCCGCGCGGGATCGTCAGGCAGGCGCGCGAAAGGCTTGTCGGTGGCGGAGGCGGACGTCATGGCGTCGGGTTAGCAGAGCGGCGCGGCGAATGCACCCGCGCCGCCCTCAGGCCCGCTGGCGATAGCTCTGCATCGCATCGCTCCCCGACTTTACGCCGAACAGGACGAAGGTCAGACCGACCAGCCGCGTCACGATGAGGCCGTGGGTGAGGAAGAAGCGGCGGACGGCCGGAAGCCCTGCGACGGCGACCAGGATGATGTCGGCGAGGATGAAGCCGAGGAAGGCCACCAGCATCACGAAGGGCGCGAGGTCCCAGGTCAGCAGGCCGGAATAATGCCCGACCAGCACGGTGAACATGGCCACGGACACCGGATAGGCCTTCGGGTTGGTCACCCCGAAGATCAGGCCGGCCGCCAGCGGGTGGCGGCCGCCGATCACGGTGGTTCCGGAGGCCTCCCGCGCCATGAGCGCCCTCACCCCGAGAAAGATCAGGTAGGCACCGCAGACGAGCCCGAGGATCTCGAACAGGAGGGGACCCAACTGGTTGACGCCGACGATGGCGGCCAGCGCCAGCGTCCCCCACAGCACGTCGCCGACGAGATGGCCGGTGACGAACCAGGTGCCGGACACGCGTCCGTCCTTCGCCGCCAGGGCGAAGAGCGCAAGGAAGGCTGGACCTGGGGTGAGCACATAGATCATCGCGGCCGCGATGGTGGCGAAGAAGAGGCCGATGGTCATGGCGGGGCGACTCGCTGCAGGGACGCGCCCAGCCCACCATGTCCGGCGCGGTGCGTCAAAGCGCCTGGACGGCGGCGGCCGCATGACGGCACGCGCACGTTGTTCTACACTTAATACAGAAAAGCACGCCGTCAGGGGAATGCCATGATCGTCGTCATCTTCGAAGTGCAGCCGGCCGAAGGGCAATTGCCCGGCTACATGGACCACGCCGTACGGCTGCGACCGGAGCTCGAGGCGATCGACGGCTTCATCTCGGTCGAGCGGTTCCAGAGCCTGACCGATCCCGCGAAGCTCCTGTCGCTGTCGTTCTGGCGCGACGAGGAAGCGGTGAAGGCCTGGCGCAATCACGCCATGCACCGGGCGACGCAGGCGGCGGGGCGGGACGGGATGTTCGCAGGCTACAGGCTGCGCGTTGCGCAGGTGGTCCGCGACTACGACATGGCGGAGAACCGGACCGAAGCCCCCGCCGACAGCAGAGAGCGCCACCACGCCTGAGCGCGGTGGCGCATCCATCCGTCAGTTCTGCAGCTTGATGTTCGCGGTATCGATGATCTTCTTGAACTTCGCCATCTCGGTGACGGCCTTCTCGCGCATCTGATCGGGCGTCGACGGCGTCGATTCGGCGCCCATTTCCTCGAAGCGCTTGATGACGGCCGGCTCGGCGAGAACCTCCTGCAGCGCCTTCGACAGGCGCTCGGTGATCTCCTTCGGCGTGCCCTTCGGCGCGACGAAGCCGTTCCACGAGGTGATGTCG
>CAZEZD010000303.1:0-4087 GCA_964516115.1 uncultured Hyphomicrobiales bacterium | reverse complement strand
ATTCAGGCCTTCTCGCGACGGGGGCGCGGCAGAATTTCCGGGACGGCCGGCTTCAGGCCGCGTTGACGCGGCGAAACCTGTTGAAAAAGGCGAAGGGCGCGCCCGACAGCAGCACGTCGAGATAGCGCAACGACTGGAAATGGCCGTTCAGCGAGACGCGCGGCAGGGCCGTCAGATGGTCCCGGTGTTCGGGAAAGAGCACGCCGGGACGCGTCGTCACCGCCGTCCTGAAGCCGAGTTCGCGGGCGATCGCAAATTCGCGCGGTCCGGCCGATGTCGGATCGCCGACCGGATAGGCGAAATGCAGCACGGGACGGCCGAGCTCGGCCTCGATGCGCCGGCGCGATTCGATCATCTCCTCCCGCACTTTTTCCTCGGCGAACTTCGCCAGCATCAGGTGGTCGACGGTATGGGCGCCGAAAGTGACGAGCGGATCGGCGGCGAGCGCCCGCACCTCGTCCCAGTCCATGCACAGGCCCCGGCAGATGTCGCGGAAGTCGATGCCGTGGCGCGCCGAGAGGTCGCGCACATAGGCCCTGAGTTCCGTCTCGGGCAGCGAGCGGAGCCACCAGTAGATCTCGTTATAGGCCTCGCGCTTCAGCGCCGCCGTCGAACAGTCGAAATGCACCATCTGGCCGGCGATGGCCGCGGTGATGGTGTTCTGCGTGCGGACCGTGTGTTCCAGCACCAGCCACCACAATTCGCCGTCGTGATCCATGAAGGAGGTCGGCAGGTAGATGGTGAAGGGCACGCCATGGCGCTTCAACACGGGATAGGCGTGCTCGGCATTGTCGCGGTAGCCGTCGTCGAAGGTGAAGGCGACGAAGGGGCGCCCCTCGTCCCCGGCGACGAGCCGGTCGTGCGCCTCGTCGAGCGAGACGATGTCGAACCCGCCGGCGCGCACCCGCCCGATCACGCCCTCGAGAAACTCGGGGGTCACTTCCAGCAGCGCATTGGGAGCGAAATCGCGCGGCTCGGCGGGCCGCACGTGATGGAGCATCAGGATCGCTCCGACGCCGCCGACGTAGGGACGCAGCATCCGGTGCGCACCTGTCAGGTACAGCGCCTCCAGACCGGCCTTGAAGACGGACATCCGCAAGCCGCTCATCCGGGCGACGCTCCTCCACCGCATTGCGCCACGCGCAATTCCCTCATCGGCATGGTGCCAACCATTTCTTGAGACTTCTTTGACAGCCTGCTCACATTGCAGCGAGGCCGAACCCCATGAGCGCGATCGCCGAACCGATGGCCGGCCGGCCCCTGCCCTGCGACCAGAGCGTGGCCGGAGAGGCTGCCCCCTTCGCCGTTCGGGTCGTCGACAATTTCGCCGCGGCCCACGACGACTGGCTGGCGCTGGAGGCGGAGGCCCCGCTCAGCGGCTACCAGCGCCTCGCCTGGCAGGAGACCTTCCAGCGTCATCTCGGCGACGGCGCCGACGGCTGCATCGCGGTCATCGCCGATGCCGGCGGCACGGCGCAGGCGCTGCTGCCCTTCGCCATTGTCCGGCGGCGCGGCCTCGCGGTCGCCTCGTTCATCGGCGGCAAGCACGCCAACTTCGCCATGGGACTGTGGCGGCCGGCCTTTGCCCGGACGCTGGGCGCCGCCGAGCTCGCGGCGGCCTTCCGCGCCATCGCCGCCCGGTCTCCGCACCCCATCGACCTCTTCGAACTGACCAACCAGCCGGTCTCCTGGGCGGGCCTCGCCAATCCGCTCGCCCTGCTGCCGCACCGGCCCTCCCCGTCCTTCGGCTACCATCTGGCGCTCGGCCCCGACGCCGACGCCGTGCTCGAGCGCGTCGTCTCCGCCTCGTCGCGGCGCAAGATGCGCAAGAAGGAGCGCAATCTCGCGGAGATCGGGCCGGTCACCTTCGCCGTCGCCGGCGATGCTGCGACCATTGCCCGCTTCACCGACGCCTTCCTCGCCTACAAGGCGGCGCGTTTCGCCGAACTCGGCATTCCCAACGTCTTCGATGTCCCCGGCATGCGCGATTTCATCATCGAGGCTGCGTCGGGTCCGCGTCCGGCGATCGAGCTCTGCGCCCTGAAGGTCGGAGACGAAATCGTCGCCCTGTTCGGCGGCTGCATTGCCAACGGACGCTACTCCGGCATGTTCAACGCCATGGCGCCGGGCGACGTGCGGCACGAGAGCCCGGGCGAACTGCTCCTCCATCACCTCATCCGCGACTGCTGCGCCCGCGGGCTGACGGTCTTCGATCTCGGCGCGGGAGAAGCCGACTACAAGTCGAACATCTGCGACGGGGTCGATCCCCTGTTCGACCAGTCGATTGCCGTGTCATGGAAGGGCGCGCTCGCGGCGCGGGCTTTCGCAGCGGTCGGAAGCCTGAAGCGCCGCGCCAAGCAGTCTGCGTGGCTGTGGCCGCTGATCGTCAAGGCCCGGCGCCTGCGCGGACGCTCCGCGGCCTGACCGGTCAGGCCGCGACCACCTCGTCCTCGGCGGCGAGCATCACCACCACCGGCTTCAGGCCTGCTCCGGTCAGCCGCGCATAGGCGGACTGGACGCCGGCATCGCTCGCCGGCTCCTCGGTGACGACGACCGCATCATCGGCGAGCGCGGCGAGCGCATCGAAGTCGCCGGTCCCGGCCGGCAGACGCCCCGCCACGATCACGACGGCCTCGTAGCTGCGCGCCAGCGCCGCCACGGCGAACTCGACGATCTCCGATGGCGGCCGTCCCATGCCGCCGGCCGGCACCAGATGGGCCGCGGACAACGGGTCCTGATGCAGAATGGCGCCGAAGCCCACGGCCCCGGCGGCGAAGTCGGACAGTCCGGGGGCGACCGGGCCGGCAAGGCCCGACAGCGGCGCGTCCTCGGGATCGATATCGACCATGACCACCCGGCGGCCCGCCTCGGCCAGTTGCCTGCCGAGGGCGAGACCGACGCCGCTCGCGGCGAGCGCATTGCGGGTGGCGATGACGAGCGTGCGGCGGCTCGCACCCCGCTCCGGCCCATGATCGAGCATCCCGGCCAGGGCCGCGATGCTGTCGGGCTGGGGGACAGAGGCAAGGTCTGGTTCGAAGGCGTCCGATTCGGCCGCGAGCGGCGGCGAAGCGGCGAGGTCATGGGGCGAAGCGAGGTCGTCAGCGGCCTCCTGCCCGTCGAGCTCCGCCTCGTCGCTGCGATCCGCCTCGGCCGGCGCGCCGGCGAGCAGGGCGAGCGTCGCCACGGTCGCGATGGCGAGAATGAAGGTGCCGAGCGTCACGATGAGGATCGTCGGCAGCTTCTTCGGGAAGGCCGGAATGTTCGACACCTGCGCCCGCGAGATGACCCGGGCGTCGGTGGGCAGGTTGGTCAGCGTGTCGCGGGCGGAGGCGTCGCGATAGCGGCCGAGGAGCGATTCGAGCTGGTCGCGCAGAGATTTCGCCTCGCGCTCCAGCACGCGCAACTGCACCTCCTGCTCGCTCGCTTCGCTCGCCTGCTTCTTGGCCTGGTCGAGATTCTGCTGCAGCGCCTCCACGCGCGCGCCTGCGAAGCGCGCATCGTTCTCCAGCACGCGCACGAGCTTCTCGGCCTCCGACCGGACCTGGCCTTCAAGATTGGCGCGCTGGGCCTGCAGCTCGGCGATCCGGGGGTGGCGGGGCCCGAGCGTCGAGGACTGTTCGGCCAATTGGGCGAGAACCGCGGCGCGCTGCTCGTTCAGGCGGCGGATGATCTCGGAGTTGAGGATGTCGCCGGCCTCGATCGGGCGGCCGGACCTCAGGAAATCGCGCAGCAGGCGCGCGCGGGTCTGCGCATCCGACTGCTGCGCGCGCGCGGAGGCGATCTGGCTGTTCACCTCGGCGAGTTGCTGGGCTGTGAGGCTCGTGTTGTTGGAGCCGACGAAGAGGTTCGCCCGCGCGCGGAAGCTCTCGACCCGCCCTTCGGCCTCCTCCACCTTGCGGCGCAGACCGTCGACCTCGCCGGAGAGCCACTCGCTGGCATTGCGCGTCTGGCTGCGCTTGTTGGTCTGCTGCGCCTCGATGAACTTCGCGACGACGACATTGGCGGCCTCGGCGGCCAGTGCCGGATCATGCGATTCGAACTGGATGGCGATGATGCGCGACTTGTCGACCTGATAGGCGGTCAGCTT
>CAZEZD010000302.1:0-4090 GCA_964516115.1 uncultured Hyphomicrobiales bacterium | reverse complement strand
CGTCTCGTCCAGCGCGACAAGATCGTCGCCCTGCTGGGTGAGATCTCCTCGGCCTCGGCGCTCGCCATCGCCCAGGTCGTACAGCGCGAGAAGGTGCTGTTCATCAACACCGGCGCGAACTCGGATGCCCTGCGCGGCTCAGACTGCCAGAGGTTCATGTTCCACATCGAGGCGCAGAACTCGATGTACGTGAAGGCGGTCGGCCGCTCTCTGATCCGCGACGGCCTCGTCACAGGGAAGAAGTGGTACTCGCTGACGGCCGACTATGCCTTCGGCCACGACCTCCTCAACGTCGCCAAGCGCTACATGGCGGCGAACGGCGGCAACCACGCCGGCGACGACCTGATCCCGACCGATCTCGCCGACTTCTCGCCCTTCCTGCTGAAGATCCGTCAGGCACGGCCGGACGTCGTCTGCCTCAACCTCGCCGGGACGCAGATCACCAACTTCCTCAAGCAGTATGCCGAGTTCGGCCTGACCTTCCCCGTCGCGGGCTTCGGCTTCGACACGGCGCTGGCCTGGGGCGCGGGCAAGGGCAACTTCGGCGGCACCTGGCCGGTGGTGTGGCACCATCTCATCGACACCCCCGGCTCCAAGGCCTTCGTCAACGGCTTCCAGAGGAAGTGGAACCGCATGCCGGAGAACCAGGCCTGGGGCGACTACTGCTCCATGAAGGTCGTGGCGCAGGCAATCACCGAGACGAAGTCCACCGACCCGATGAAGATCGTCGAGCACTTCGAGAAGGGCGCCAAGTTCGACCTTCTCAAGACCCGCGAGGGCTACTTCAGGGCCAAGGACCATCAGATGATGATGGAGATGTACGCGATCACCGCCCTGCCGGCGGCGCAGGTGAAGAACCAGTACGACATCTTTACCTCATCGCCCCCGGTTCCGGCCGCCGACGAGAGCCTCGAGGTGATCGCGGCGACCGACGACGAGAACAAGTGCACCTTCCGCGCGTGAGATGAATGACAGGGGCGGGCGATGGTCCGCCCCTGCTGCAGTCGGCAATGGGCAGTCGGACGTCCCGACTGTCCGCTCCCGACTGCCCATTGCCGGCTTCCCACTGCCGGCCTCCAGGCTCGATAGCCCTCGAACCGAGACGATCCCGTGCCTGACCTGATTCCGCTCCTGTCGCAGATCCTCAACGGCCTGCTCGCCGGGTCCTACTACCTGATGATCGCGCTCGGCCTGTCGATGATCTTCTCGCTCGGCGGCATCGTGAACCTCGCCCATGGCGCCTTCTATGCCCTTGGCGCCTATCTCGCCGTGACGATCGCCGACCGCATCGGCTTCGGCGGCGCGCTGATCGCCTCGCCGCTCATCGTGGCGCTGATCGGCATGGTCGTGGAGCGCTACCTGCTCCGGCGCTTCTACACGGCCGACCCGATCCTCGGCCTGCTGCTGACCTTCGGCCTCGCCATGGTGGCCGAGCAGGGCCTGCGCATGATCTACGGCGCCGCCCCGATCCCCTTCTCCATCCCGCCGGAACTGCGCGGCCAGGTCTTCCTCGGCGACTTCGTCTATTCGCGCTATCGGCTGATCACCCTCGGCATCACCGCGCTGGCGGTCTTCGGGCTCTGGCTGCTGCTGACCAGGACCGCCTTCGGCAAGGTGGTGCGCGCCGGCGTGCAGAACCCCGACATGGTAGGCGCGCTCGGCATCTCGCTGAAGCCCTACATGACGGCCGTGGTGATGATCGGCGTGGGCCTCGCGGCACTCGCGGGCGTCCTCATCGCCCCGATCGCCGGGGTCCATCCGGCCATGGGCCAGGAGATCATCACCTTCGCCTTCGTGGTGGTGGTGATCGGCGGTCTCGGCTCGTTCTGGGGCGTGGTGGCCGCCGCCGCCATCGTCGGCATGACGCGCGGTGTCGCCGCCCACTTCTATCCGGCGGCGACGGAGGCCTCGGTCTATCTGCTGATGGTGTTCGTGCTGCTGGTGCGGCCGCGCGGTCTCTTCGGCGAACGCATCCAGAAATTCGAGTGATCCGATGACCCCGACCCTCCGCAATCTTCTCGCGGCCATCGCGGCGCTCGTCGTCCTGCCCGTGTTCATGCTGTCGATCGGCCTGACGCTGACCTCGGCCACCGACGTGGTGATCTTCGCCATCGCGGCGCTGGCGCTGAACATCCTCGTCGGCCACACAGGCCTCGTCTCCTTCGGCCACGGCGCCTTCTTCGGAATCGGCGCCTATGCCGCGGTGCTGGCGCAGCGGCATTTCTTTCCAGGTCAGTTCCTGCTGCCGGCGGGCTTCTCCATCCTCTTCGTCGGCATCGTGTCGGCGGGTCTCGGCCTGCTCATCCTGCGGCGGCGGGGCGTCTATTTCTCGCTGCTGACGCTCGCCATGACGGCGGTGGCCTTCACCGTCTCGTTCCGCTGGACGGAACTGACCGGCGGCGAGAACGGCCTCGGCGGCGTCATCCGTCCGGACTGGGGCATCGCCAACCTGAACAACGCCTGGACCTTCTATGTCGTGGTGGCAGTGATCGGCTTTGCCGTCGTCTATCTGCTCCAGCGCTTCCACCGCTCCGCCGTCGGCTCCGTGCTGGTGGCGGTGCGCGAGAACGAAGTGCGGGCCCGCTTCGTCGGCTACGATACGGACCGCTACAAGCTCATCGCCTTCACCATCTCGGCGACGCTGACGGGCTTTGCCGGTGTCCTCTCGGCCTTCCACCATCGCTTCACCTCCGCCGACACCATCGCCATCCAGTTCTCCGGCGAACTCCTCGCCATGGTGGTGATCGGCGGCATGCGATCGTTCATGGGGCCGGCGCTCGGCGCGCTGTTCTTCATGCTGTTCCGCGAGTACCTCTCGCTCTACACCTCCAGCTGGCTGCTGTTCTTCGGCCTCCTGTTCGTCGGCTTCATCGTCTTCTCGCCCACCGGTCTGATCGGCGTCGCCGAGCGGGTCATGGCGCCCTTCCGGAAGAAGGAAGAGACCGACGCGGCCATGGCGGCCCGCCGCGTCGAGGCGGTGGGACCGGTGCCCTACCAGTTCGTGCGCGAGACCAAGACCGCGATCGAGACCGGCCGCGACGCGGTGCTCGTGGTGGACGACATCGCCAAGAGCTTCGGCGGCATCAAGGCCGTGCGCGGCGTCTCATTCGCGGTGAAGGACCGGACCCTGCATGCGCTGATCGGCCCGAACGGCGCCGGCAAGACCACCGCCTTCAACCTCCTGTCCGGCATGTTCCCGCCCGACCGCGGCTCGGTGACGCTGGACGGCCGCGAGGTCGGAGGCCTCAGCCCGCAGGCGATCACGCAGGGCGGCGTCGGCCGTTCGTTCCAGATCACCAATCTCTTCCCCGGGCTCACCATCGAGGAGAACGTGCGGCTCGCGGTGCAGGCGCGTCATGCCGGCCGCTTCGGCGTGTGGGCCGAGGCCTCCGCCCTCCCCGGCCTCAAGGACGACACCGCCACCCTCATCCGCTATCTCGGTCTCGCCGGCATCGAGCAGGCGGAGGCGGGCTCTCTCTCCTATGGCGGGCAGCGGCTCGTCGACATGGCCCTGGCGCTCGCGACGCAGCCGCGCATCCTGCTGCTCGACGAGCCTCTGGCCGGCCTTGCCGCAGCCGAGCGCAAACGCGTCGGCGACATCATCAAGACCATCTCGGGCGATATCCCGGTGCTGCTGGTCGAGCACGACATCGACCGGGTGTTCCAACTCGCCGACCACGTCACCGTCATGAACGACGGCGAGGTGCTGGTGGACGGCACGGTGGAGGAAGCGCGCTCATCGGAGCGCGTGCAGGCGGTCTATCTCGGGGCGGGCGCCCATGCCGTGGCAGCGAAGGAGCGTCCCTCGGCAGCCACCACCGAAACCCTGCTGACGCTCGACCGGGTGAACACCTTCTACGGCAAGAGCCACATCCTCAACGACGTCAGTTTCGACGTGAAGGCGGGCGAGATCATCGCGCTGCTCGGCCGCAACGGCGCCGGCAAGTCGACCGTCTTGAAGACCATCACCGGCATCGCGCCGCCCGCCTCCGGATCGGTGACGCTGGCGGGCGCGACGCTCTCGGGCCTTCCTGCCGACAAGGTCGCCCGGCTCGGCGTCGGTTATGTGCCGCAGGGCCGCGGCCTCTTC
>CAZEZD010000301.1:0-4130 GCA_964516115.1 uncultured Hyphomicrobiales bacterium | reverse complement strand
AGCCGAGGACGACCCCTATGTGCCGACCACGCTCACCCTGATGGGCGGCCCGATCGACACCCGTTCCAACCCCACCGCCGTCAATAAGCTGGCCGAGGAACGCGGCACGGACTGGTTCCGCCGCAATGTCATCACCACCGTGCCCTTCCCGCACCCGGCGATGATGCGCCCGGTCTATCCGGGCTTCCTGCAGATCACCGGCTTCATGACGATGAACCTCGACCGGCACGTCGACGCCCATCGCGAGCTGTTCCGCAACCTCGTCAAGGGCGACGGCGACAGCGCCCAGAAGCACCGCGAGTTCTACGACGAGTATCTCGCCGTCATGGATCTGACGGCCGAGTTCTACCTGCAGACCATCGAGCGGGTCTTCGTCGAGCATCACCTGCCGCGTGGCATCATGATGCACCGCGACCGGCCGGTGGACCCGAAGGCGATCCGCCGGGTGGCGCTGCTCACCGTCGAAGGCGAGAAGGACGACATCACCGGCGGCGGCCAGACGCTCGCCGCCCATGGCCTCGCCACCTCGATCCCCGAGGACATGCGCCATCACCACCTGCAGCCTGCGGTGGGCCATTACGGTGTCTTCAACGGCTCGCGGTTCCGCGCCGACATCGCCCCGCGCGTCATGGACTTCATGCGCACCCACGCCTACCGCAAGGCCAACGCCTCGAAGGCGAAGCCGTCGACGAAGGAGACGGTGCTGAAGATGATCCGCGGCGGTCGCGCCGGCGTCGCCGCTGTCCAGGCGCCGAAGAAGGACTGAGCCCCCGGCGGCTCCGTGTCAGCAGGCTTCATGCGGAGCCGGCTGATCACGCGGTGCTTGCTGGCCTCGAACCCGGCGACTCGTCTATCCTGTGCCCATGTCCGTGATCCGCAGGCTGTTTCAGCGCGAGCCCGATCCCGAGGCGATCACCGTCTCGCACGAGGGCGTCGATTATTCGGTGGCCCTGCGCCGCCTGCCGCAGGCGCGGCGCTTCACGCTGCGCGTCCGCGCGGCGAACCGCGACGCCGTGCTGTCCATGCCGGCGCGCGCCCGTCTCACCGATGCCATCGGATTTGCCGAGCGGCACGGCGCCTGGATCGCCACCCGCCTGAACCGCATCCCGGAGGCCCTCGGCTTCGTACCCGGCGCGGAGATCCCCCTGCGCGGCGTGGCGCACCTCGTCCAGCACCGGCCGGACCGCCGGGGCACGGTCTGGGTGGAGAACGGCGCGATCCTCGTGGCGGGCGATGCCGCCTTCGTCACGCGGCGCGTCCAGGATTTCCTCAAGCGCGAGGCCCGCAAGGACCTTGAGGCCGCAACCCGCCGTCATGCGGCCTATCTCGGCGTCAAGGTGACGCGCATCGGCATTCGCGACCAGTCGAGCCGCTGGGGCTCGGCCTCGTCCACCGGGGCCATCAACTACTCCTGGCGGCTCATCCTGGCGCCGCCCTTCGTGCTAGACTATCTCGCCGCCCATGAGGTGGCGCATCTGCGCGAGATGAACCATTCGGTCCGCTTCTGGCGCATCGTCAGGGATCTGTGCCCGGGCATGGAGCCCGCCAAGGCGTGGCTGCGCGTCAACGGCGCCCACCTGCACCGATACGGGTCGGATTGAGCTTTCAGGCGATCTGCTTCTGCACGAAGACGAGATCGAGGCGGCGGCCGAACTTCTCGCCGATGCCCGGCATGCGACCGACCTCGATGAAGCCGGCGCGCCGATGCAGCCGTAGGGAGGCGAAGTTCTTCCCCTCGATGCCGCCGATGACGACATGCTTGCCGTCGGCCTTCGCCCGCACGATCAGCGCGTCGACGAGGGCCGAGCCGACGCCGGAGCCCCGCCGATCGGAGCGGACATAGACTGAGTGCTCCACGGCATTGCGGAATCCGTCCCAGGCGCGAAACTGCAGATAAGTGCCGAAGCCGACCACATCGCCCCCGTCCAGCGCGACCAGCACGGGGTTTCCCGCCTGCCGACGCGCGTCCAGCCAGGCGCGCCGGCTGTCGAGATCGACCGGATCGTCCGACCAGACGGCGGTCGTGTTGGCGATGGCTTCGTTGACGATGGCGAGAATGGCGGGAAGATCGCCCTCAGTCGCGTCGCGCACTGTGACGGCCGAGACCGGCGTGCCGCGGGGCGGCGAGAGATCCTTGAGGTAGAAGGTCGTGTCGCAGAAGCCACCATCCGGCAGCAGCGCGAAATCCGGCACGAAGCCGAAGCGCGACCAGCCGCCGCGCTCATAGACGCGCCGCGCCTCCTCGCTGCCGGTGTCGAGGATCAGGAGGGTGCGGCCGCGCGCCAGCGCCTCCTCCTCCACCCGCCGCAGCAGGGAGGCTGCAATGCCCTGCCGCCGCCCGTCGGTGTGGACCAGCATCTTCTTGACCTCGGCCCGATGCGGCTGGTTCGGCGGCATGTCGAGGCCGAGCTGCGCCGTGCCGATGATGCGCTCGCCGAGAAAGGCCACCACCAGCACCGTGTCGCCCGCGGCGACGCTGTCGGCGACCCGCATGAAAAAGGCCTCGCCGTCCGCCTGGGTATAGGGGTTCATGAAGCTGACCGAGGCGCCGTTGCCGACGCAATCGGCGAGCACCTCGGCAAGGGCCGGAGCGTGGCGGGCCGCCGCTGCGGCGTCGAGGGTCTCGATGGTGATCATCGCCGCTGTCCCAGAACACCCGAATGCGGCACGAGGACGACGCAGTAGCGCGCCGGCGCCTGCGTGCGGTTCTCGAAGACGAGCGGAGTGTCGAGCCGCATGACGCGGCAGTCGCCCGGACCGAGATCGGTGGTCAGGCTGTCATAGGAGAGGGTCAGGACGCCCTCGAAGACCCAGACGAACTGTTCCACGGGAATAACGACGATGTTGTCGTAGGCGACGCGCTTGCCGGCCGGCAGCATCACCTCGACGATGTCGGTTCCCGACGCGTTCGGCGGCGCGACGTTGCGCCGCGTGTAGCCGGTCTCCGGATCGGTGCGCACGGGCGTCGAGGCGGCGCGGCGCACCGGATTGGGCTTCGGCTCGGGCCTCTCGAACAGGGCGCCGAGGGTGACGCCGAGGGCAGCTCCGAGCTTGACCAGCAGCACGGCCGTGGCGCTCGCCTCGGCGCGCTCGATGCGCGAGATCATGGCGCGCGAGACACCGGACAGGGCTGCGAGCTGGTCGAGGGTGAGGCCTTTGGCGGCCCGCAGGTCGCGCACGCGCTGGGCGACGGTGAGGTCGAGATTGTCGGCCAGATCGGCAGCGGTTTCCATGATTCGAGACTATCATTCTCGGATAGTAGAATCAAGCTCCGTGGATCACCTGGCCAGGGTCTCCACGGCATCGCGGAGCCGCTGGAGGTCCTCCTCGCGTGACAGGCGGTGATCGCCGTCCTTGATCAGGGTGACGACGACATCGTCGCGCGCCATCTTCTCGGCCAGCAGCATGGCACGGCGCCAGGGCACGTCCGGGTCTTCCATACCCTGCAGGATGTGGACGGGACAGCCGGTCTCGACCAGCCCCGTCAGCACGAGATTGCGCCTTCCGTCCTCGATCAGCGCACGGGTGATGGGATAGCCGCCCTCGTCATAGGCGGATGGGCGAACCCAGCGGCCCTCGGTCTCGATCTGGCGCTTCACCGCGTCGGGGAAGGACGGCCACATCAGCGCCTCGGTGAAATCGGGCGCGGGCGCGATGAGCACCATGCCGGCCGGCGGCGTGGCCATCTGCCGCGCCACGAGCAGGGCGATCCACCCGCCCATGGAGGAGCCGACCAGAAGCGGCCTCTCGCCGGCGAGCGCCACCATGGCCGCAGCCTCCTCTGCCCAGCGCGAGATGGTGCCGTCCTCGAAGGCGCCGTCCGATTCGCCATGGCCCGAATAGTCGAAGCGCAGGAAGGCGCGGCCCGTGGCGGCCGCAAACTCCGACAGCGCCTCGGCCTTGGTGCCCTTCATGTCGGACTTGAAGCCGCCGAGCCAGACGATGGTGGGGCCTTGCCCATCGACCCGACGCCAGGCGATGCGGCGGGCTGCGGGTCCCTCTCCGACCGTGAGGAACGCGGGAGGTGGCAGGGTCGTCATGAGCGGGTTTCTCCGGTCTGGGGCGGGCGGCGCCGGGTCCTGCCTAGCTCCTGCTGCGGCATGAGGACAAGATCGCGCGGCAAAATCCGC
>CAZEZD010000300.1:0-4173 GCA_964516115.1 uncultured Hyphomicrobiales bacterium | reverse complement strand
GAGGCGTCGCCGACGAAGATCACCTTGTAGTCGCTGCCGTATTTGTGCAGCACGTCCCAGGTCGGCATGGTCTCGTCGAAGCGGCGCTGGTTCTTCTTCCACACCTTCTCGTAGAGGCAGTTGTGGAAGTAGAAATACTCCATATGCTTGAACTCGGCCTTGGCGGCCGAGAACAGCTCCTCGCAGAGCTGGATATGCCAGTCCATCGAGCCGCCGACGTCGAAGAAGATGAGGACCTTGATGGAATTGCGCCGCTCGGGGCGCATCTGCACGTCGAGGAAGCCATGGCGCGCCGTCTCGCGGATGGTGCCGTCGAGGTCCAACTCGTCAGGGGAGCCGGTGCGGGCGAACTTGCGCAGGCGGCGCAGCGCGATCTTGATGTTGCGGGTGCCGAGTTCGACCGTGTCGTCGTAATCCCTGAACTCGCGCTTGTCCCAGACCTTCACGGCGCGGAAGTTGCGGTTGGAATCCTGGCCGATGCGCACGCCTTCGGGGTTGTAGCCATGGGCGCCGAAGGGCGAGGTGCCGCCCGTGCCGATCCACTTGGAACCGCCCTGGTGGCGGCCCTTCTGCTCCTTGAGGCGCTTCTTCAGCGTCTCCATCAGCTTGTCCCAGCCGCCGAGCGCCTCGATCTGCGCCTTCTCCTCCTCGGTGAGGAACTTCTCGGTGAGTTTCCTCAGCCACTCCTCGGGGATGTTGACCTCAAGCCCCTCGGCCAGCGTCTCCAGCCCCTTGAAGGTGGCGCCGAACACCTTGTCGAACTTGTCGATGTTCCGCTCGTCCTTCACCAGCGTGGCGCGGGAGAGGTAGTAGAAGTCGGTCGGCGCGCGCTCGATGATGTCGGCGTCCAGCGCCTCCATGAGCGTCAGATATTCGCGCACCGTGACCGGCACGCCCGCCTTTTTCAGGTCGTGGAAGAAATTGATGAACATGGACGCAGTCTAGGGCGAAGCGGAAACGTCGTCACCCGCCCTGTTCGACGGATCAGCCGGAATCGCCGCCGCCGGCAGGCATGCCGAAGCCGGTTCCAGCGGAGTGACGGTCCACCGCGCCCCGATGGGCGTCGGTCCGGCGGGCACGCGGATCACGCCAGCTCCGCCCCACCAGCCACCAGGAGAGTGGCAGGGTCAGCATCATCGCAGCGAAGAGGGCGAGATAACCCATGTTGCGCATGTGAATATGGTGATCTTCTCATGCGCCGAGGTCAAGGAAACCCGGGGGACACCAGGCTCTCGGGCCGTTCGCTCAGTCGCCACCATCGCCGTCGGACGAGGAGAGGCCGTCCATGGATGCCGAACCGGATGGGCGCGGCACACCATTGCGGTCGCACCAGCGGTCGTACCAGAGATGGGCGCCGACAAGCGCCAGAAGCACGCCGAGCGAGGCGAGGGCCGAGATATCCATGACGCCATCCTCGCACGGGGCGGTTGCGCTATCGTCAACGCGATCCCGACAATCCGTGCAGTGCAACCGGCGTGGAGAGGCGGGCAGGGCGACCGGACGGCTGGCCGATCAACTGCCCGCCGGTCCGAGGCGCGGGTCGTCATCGGCGACGAATTCGAGCAGGTCGCCCGGCTGGCAGTCGAGCGCCCGGCAGATGGCCTCCAGCGTGTCGAAGCGCACGCCCTTGACCTTGCCGGACTTGAGCAACGACAGGTTGGCCTCGGTGATGCCGACGATGGCGGCGAGGTCCTTCGACCGCATCTTTCGGCGCGCCAGCATGACGTCGAGGTTCACGAGGATCGGCATCAGACGAAGCTCGCATTCTCCTCGGCGATTCGCGCCGCCTCCCGCAGCGTCCAGCCGATGGCGACGAGCAAGGCGCCGACAATGCCCCACAGGACGTCGTCCATGCTGATGCCGATGGCGAGGAGGCGGTGTCCGTCAGGGTTGCCGACGGTGAGCACGACCCCGGCCGCCGCGCGCCAGAGCGGCATCAGGCAGCCCTTGGCGATCAGGATCCAGCCGATCCGCGCGACGCGGACAGCCACCAGGTCGGTGAAGCGAAGACCACGCGCAAAGCCGCGAAACACCGCCTGCGCCTGCATCAGAAGATAGATGAGCAGCGCCAGCGGCGGGGCGGACAGGGCAAGGCCCGCCAGTTGCACCATTGGCGTCACGGCGAGCGGGCGGCCGGCGAGGCCGACATGCGGCGCCAGCAGGGTCTCGATCAGGTGGCGATCGGTCCAGACCCACAGCGTTCCCGTGATGGCGAAGACGATGCCGGCCAGCGTGATGCCAGACATCCAGGCTGCCATCCGTGCATGGCGGTCGCTGGAAGCCGGAGACCGGCGGTCGACGATGTGGGTCATGGCGCAAGCCCTCTTGACGATATGGAATTTCTGTAAAACAATAAAAATATATCGTCAATAGGAATGATGCTCGTGATGTCGCAACCTCGCTCCCTTCGCCTCGGCCTGATCGCGGCGACGCTCCTTCTCGGGGGCTGCCTCTCGACCCCTATCCGCAGCATTCCCCGGCTGTTGCGGCTGGATTTCGCCACCCTGAAGATGGACGAGGTGCGGGCGGGCCTGCGCCTGCCCGACATGCTGCGCGTCAGACCGGGCGACGCCACCATGACGGTCAGGACCCGCGGGCCGCAGGGCGCGACCGAGGATGTCTTCGTTCTCGCCGAGGACGCCGATGCCGGGGAACGTTCCCGGCTGACTGCCGAGGCGCGGCCTGGATTTGCCCTGAGCCTCTGGCGCATCGCGCCGGACGACCTGCCGCGCGTCGCCGCGATCCAGGAGCGGGTGCGCGCGTCAGAGGGGCAGGCGGGGCGGATCCGGGGCGGGATCGAGATCAAGGTCTCGGGCGGCTGCCGCACGGCGCGCATTCCCGCAGGACCCGTGCTCATGTCGAGCTTCCTCAGGCCGTCGCGCGGCGAAACCTATATCACCCTGGTCGACGGTCTCGACCTGCGCCAGTACATCTCCGTGGCAGACTGGCAGGCCAAGATTCCCGCCTGCGGCGCGTGACAGTCAGTCGCCACCACCATCGCCACCACCTCCACCGCTATCCCCGCCACCGCTGTCTCCACCGTTGTCGCTGCTGTCGCTCTCCGCGCTGGCGGTGCTGTCCCCGGAGCCCGCTGCATCCGTGTCGGTCTCACCATCGCCGCCGAAGGTGCCGCGCAGGGCGAGGGTGAGCAGGGCGCCGACGCCGCCCGCGGCGAGGATCATGGCGAGGGTCGAACTCATGGCGGGGCTCGCTCCGTCTGATGGCTGGGACCTTGGGTGCCATCAGACAACCGCACCGGCGTTTCCCGTCCGTGCCGCCGGAGCTTGCGATGCGTGTCGCCGGCTATTCCGGCTCCCAGGCTCCGGTCGACGCGCGGCACATACGCTGTTCGTCGAGCGGCACGGGGGGAGGCGCGCCGACCAGCAGGCCGGAGGGGTCGCCAAAGACGGTCAGCGTCGCCGACACGACGCGGCAGGGCCGGCTGCGAACGGCCTCGACGGGATAGACGGACAGGACGATCTCGCGGCGGGCGCCGGCCCGGCTCTGCCAGTTGGTCTCCATGCCGCGGGCGCTCGCGCCCGTGGCGAGGATCAGCGTGCGGACCTCGCCGACATCCTCATCGGTGAGGGCGAGGATCGGCGCGCAGTCCTCGGGGCCGTCGGTGCGGCTGACCGCCGTGACGGTGCCGAAGACGAAGACGCCGCCCGCGCCTGCCATGCCGGCGCGGGTGCCGCCTGCCTGGGATTCCCGGCAGCGGAGCACCTGCCGCTCGATCGCCCAGGCCGTTGCCCCCGGCTGCGGGCCGGGAGGGCTGGCGTCGAGCCCCGCCGAGCAGCCACCGAGCACCCATGCGGCCGCAAGGACCGTGGCAGGGCGCAGAGGCTGGCGGCGGGCAGGGGTCATGGGCTCAATCTGGACGTCGCTCGTGGCGACTCGATGGCCCCGACAATGCCTCAGCCGCGCTTGGCGAGGAAGGCCAGCCGCTCGAACAGCTGCACATCCTGCTCGTTCTTCAGGAGGGCCCCGTGCAGCGGCGGGATCGCCTTGCGCGGGTCCTTCTCGCGGAGCGTCTCGGCCGAGATGTCCTCGACCATGAGCAGCTTCAGCCAGTCCAGAAGCTCGGAGGTGGAGGGCTTCTTCTTCAGGCCGGGGACGTCACGCACCTCGTAGAAGATGCGCAGGGCCTCGGCGACCAGCTTCTGCTTGATGCCG
>CAZEZD010000299.1:0-4182 GCA_964516115.1 uncultured Hyphomicrobiales bacterium | reverse complement strand
GCATTGGCGCCGAAGCGCTGCTTGTAGAGCGGGAAGGCGGTGCCGACAGCCGTGTAGAAGACCTTCGGATTGAGGCCGCCGATGCGCGCCTGCTCGGTCAGCGCCAGCGTGTCCGGCGGATAGGAGAAGGCGAGGAACATGTCGGGCTTCAGGCGCGCCGCCTCGGAGATGATCGGGGCGAGGTCCTGCGTGCCCGGCGGATATTGCCGGTCCATGACGATCTGGAAGCCGGCCCTGGCGATGCCGGCGCGCGCGGCGCTGACGAGTTCGAGGCCGAACTGGTCCTGCACCGAGGCGAGAGCCACCGTGTTGCCGAGGCCCTTGTCCTTCAGCGTCGCCAGAAGATCGGTGAGCGCGGTGATCGCCGTCGACGGGCGGTCGAGGAACAGGAACATGTTGGTCCAGCGCTTCACCAGTTCCGGCTGGCGCTCGACGAAGAAGGTGGAGGCGAGGTGCGGGAAGCCGCCGCGGTTGAACGAGGGCGCAACGGCGAGGTTCATCGCCGTGCCCCAGGGCGGCAGCAGCAGGTCCACCTTGTCCTGGTTGACGAGGCGCTCGATGTTGCGCACCGCCTCCTCCGACTGGGAGCGGTCGTCATACTCGACGAACTCGATCATGCGGCGCTGGCCGCCCGGCAGCTTCAGGCCGCCGGCCTCGTTCGTCTCCTTCATCCAGAGCTGGTAGTTCGGCAGCGTCGTGACATTCGCGCCGCCGGCATTGGGGCCGGTCTTGGAGATCGAGAAGCCGATCTTCACGGCGCCCGCCTGGGCGCGCACCTGTGGAGCCGCCAGCGTCGCGGCGGCGATGCCGCCAACGACAGTGCGGCGGGTGGGCTTGAATGTGCTCATCATGGGCCTCCTCTGATGTCCCCGTCAGGACGTTGGCGTTGTCTTCCCATTGGCGCGGGCGGCGTCTGCGGCCCCCTCACGCGCCGTCTCACCCGCCGCAGGCGGCGGGCTCATGCACGTCAGCCGGCGATCTTGATGTCCGCGGCCCTGATCACCGGCTCCCAGAGCTTCACCTCCGCCTGCATGGCGGCGGCGAGTTCTTCCGGGGTCGAGCCGACCGGCGTGGTGCCGATGTCGGCGAGGCGCTTCACCACCGCCGGATCGTGCAGCGCCTTGTTCAGCCCGGACGACAGGCGCTGAACGATGTCCGGCGGCGTGCGGGCGGCGGTGAAGAAGGCGAACCAGGACTGCATCTCGTAGCCCGGCACGACGGAGGAGATGACCGGCACGCCCGGCAGTTCCGGCAGCGGCTGCTTCGTCGAGACGCCGAGCGGCCGGATGGTGCCGCCGCGGATCTGCGAGGCGGAAACGGTGAGCGTGTCGAACATGACGTCGAGACGCCCGCCGATCAGGTCGTTCATCGCCGGCCCCGCCCCGCGATAGGGCGCGTGGACCATGTGGACCTTGGCGAGATACTTGAACAGTTCGCCGGCCATGTGGATCGACGAGCCGATGCCGGCCGAGCCGTAGGTCAGCTTGCCGGGATTGGCGCGGGCGCGCGCCAGCAGGTCCGCGGCGGACCTGTCGGCCGAGGCCGCCGGCACGACCATGACGTTGGGCACAGTGATGCCCATGCCGACGGGCGCCAGGTCCTTGTAGGTGTCGAGCGGCATGCGCGCATAGAGCAGGTGGTTGATGGCCACCGCACTGGAGGTGATCAGCAGGGTGTGGCCGTCAGGCTCGGCGCGGGCGACTTCCGCGGAAGCAACGTTCCCCCCTGCCCCGCCGCGGTTCTCGACGATGACCGCCTGCCCCCATTCCTGCGTGAGCCGCTCGGTCAGGTGCCGCGTGACGATATCGGCCGCCCCACCCGGCGGGAAGGCGACGACGATACGGATGTTGCGGTTCGGCCAGTTCTGCGCCCGGACGATGCCGGGGCTCGCCAGCAGTGCGCCGATGCCGAGAGCGCCCCCCATCACCCGTCGGCGATCGGGGCGGGTCATAATCCCTGTCGTCATTCCTCGTTCCTCCCTGTCGTTCCGTCCGCGGTCGTTGAGCGCCGCCGGATCGGTCCCGTTTCGTCCCTAGCCTTCCATGAGATGGGGCAACCACACATCGAGAACAGCCGCCCGCGTCTCAACCTTCACGACATGCATGGCCTCCGCGATCGCGCCTTCGACCTCGTCCGGATGCCTGACCTTGCGGGCATGGGCACCGCCGGCCGCGGCTGCAATCGCAGAATAGTCCGGCGGCGGATCGAAGGCGACGCCGATATCGTCCGAGCGGCTCGCATGGCCGGACGGGTGGACCGCGAGCGTCGAATAGCGCGGAGCGCGCCAGCCGCGGTTGTTGAAGACGACCTGCAGGAAGGGCGTGCCGTACTGACGCGCCATCCAGTGGACGGTCGAGGGCTGGGAGAACATGTAGGAGCCGTCACCGGTCAGGGCGATGACGGTCTTGGCGGGGTCGGCGAGCTTGGCGCCGATCGCGGCGCCCCCAGTCCAGCCGAGATTGCCGCCGCCGGAATTGAGCATCTGGCCGGGCCGGGTCGGGGCGATGTGGTTCACCACGACGGGATAGTTCGTGATGCCCTCGTTGAGGACAATCGTGTCGGCATCGACATGGGCGCGGACGCAGCCCGTCACGTATTCCGCGGTCAGGACATCACCGGCCGGCTTGCGCTCGGCGGCGGCAAGCGCGGCTTTCCGTTCCTCGTGCAGGCGGCTGTAGTGGGCGCGCCGCTCGCCGATGCGGGCGACGTCGAGCGCGATGCGATCGAGGCCGGCATTGAGCTGCGCGAGCGCCGTCTCGGCGTGGACGCGGAAGACCCGGCGCGCAGGAATGGACCACAGCGGCATGTCCTGCTTCAGAGGATCAACGTCGAGGTGCCAGATTTTCGCGTCCGAGCGCGGTCTGGACACGGTCGGGATCCACGGCACGTCGGAATCGATGACGACGACCACATCGGCGGCGGCCAGCAGCGGGTTCTGGCGCGGCTCGTTCCACTGGCAGCCCTGATACATCGGGTCGTCGTGCGGCAGGTTCACCGCATTCGGCACGCTCTCCAGCACGGCGATGCCGAGCGGGCCGACGAGGCGCTGCAATTCCCTCACCGCCTGCGGGTTGCGGCCGAGATAGGAGGTGACGATCAGCGGCCGGTGGGCCTGCGCCAGATCAGTGAGCAGCGCGTGGACCGCCTCCTGCGGCATCGCCGCCGGGGCGATCGGCGCGAAATCCGCGACGTCCATGCCCGCCTGCCCCGCCGGGTCGAGCGCCTCCTCCATGACCTCGCGGGCACCCATCAGATAGACCGGGCCCTTGGGGTCGGAATGGGCGAATTGCATGGCACGGAAGGTCATCTGCCTGATGTTGCGCCCCGTCCGCAGCTCCGCGTCGTAGCGCATGTAGCCGCGGACGATGCCGCGCTGGTCGTGGACGTCCTGGATCCACTGGATGAACTCGTTGCGGCTGCCCTTCATCTCCCCGAACTGGGTGAAAGGCGAGGCGCCGGCGAAGATCAGCACCGGCACCCGTCCCTTCGAGACATTGTGAACAGCCCCCGCAAGCGACTGCGTCCCGCATTCGACATGGACGATGACGGCCTGTGCCCGGCCGGTGACCTGCGCGTAGCCCTGGGCCGCCGTCAGCGCCACCATCTCGTTCGGGCAGGTGATGACCTTCGGCATCCGCTGGCCGGCGGCGCGGGCCTCGGCCAGGGCCTCGATCAGTGCGGGATGGTCGCTGCCGAAATTCGAGAACAGGTAGTCCACGCCGGCTTCGGCGAGCGCTTCGAGGAAAGCGGTGGACGCTGTGTACATCGGGGGCCTGTACCGTGACGGGCAATTAGTTGGATATCCAACTGTTAGAGTCAACACCATCTTGTGAGCCCTCGCCCGCCATGCGACATTCACGGTGAACGAGGCGCTTCATCCGCCTGGACGAAGACTCATGTCAGACGCCCTCACCAATGCACCCGGCAAGGCCGCCCCTGAAGGCCGCGCGGACGACGCCGCCCGCCTCGGTCCGCTGTCGAATTTCATCGGCTTTCACCTGAGGATCGCCCAGGAGGCGTCGTTTCGGGCCTTCGCCCAGCGCGTCGGGGATCCCGACCTCAAGCCGCGGCGCTTCGCCGTGCTGACGCTGATCGCCGAAAACCCGGGCATGACCCAGACTGCCCTCGGCAAGGCGGCGGGACGGGACAAGTCGACGCTCACCTCGACCCTCGACGACCTCG
>CAZEZD010000298.1:0-4190 GCA_964516115.1 uncultured Hyphomicrobiales bacterium | reverse complement strand
AGGTGACGCGCGCGCCGCGGTCGTGGCCGCAGGCCATGAAGCGCACATGGCCGAGCGCCGACATCACCTCGATCATCAGTTGCGCCATGTCACGCTTGGCATAGGGATAGTGATCCTTGCCGCCGCGCGGCGCCGTCGACCAGCCGTAGCCGGGCAGGTCGGGCATCACCAGCGTGAAGTGTTTCGCCAGTTCCGGGGCGATTCGGTGCCACTCCACATGGGTCTGCGGAAAGCCGTGGACGAGGAGCAGCGGCGGCCCCGATCCGCCGGAGCGCGCGAAGATCTGGCCGACCGAGGTGTCGATCCAGTGCGATTCGAAGCCGGGAAACAGATCGAAGGTGGACATGGACGCTCCTTGGACATCGGGCTTGAGCATAACGCGGAAGCGCGCCGGATGGTGACATCAGGGCAGCGGGCATCTGTTGCGCGGCTGTCCCGCGCTTCCCTTCAGTCTCGGCGGTCGATCCCTACGTCGGTGCAGCGGACCGCTTTCCGGCCTCGACCTCCCACAGCACGAGCATGCGCCGGATCACGGCGGCGAAGCGCACCAGATCCTCGATCGTCTGGCGCACCGGCTGCTCGGACGCCCCGGTCGGAATGTCGACTTCGATGGTGCCCGATCGCCGCGACACATTGATATCGATCCTCGCGCCGCTGAGCTGCGGGTCGTCCATCTCGAAGGCCTGCCCGTCCCACGGATTGCGGACCACGCCGGGATCGTCGGGGATGCCGGCGTCCGGGTTGCGGATATGCGCCAGCAGCCGGTCGATGTCGGATGCGACCACCGTCAGGCGGTCGAGCGGCACCCGCCTGTTCCGCCAGTCCGCGAAATACGGACCTGAGTCATCCTGTTTCAGCGCGAAATCGAACTCCCAGCTCAGCAGCGGCTCCAGTCCCCGCGCGTGGGCGATGTCCCGCCGCGAGAGCCGGGACGAGATCGCGCTCGTCAGACCTGTCCGCAACGTGTTCCAGAGGTTCTGCACGGGGCTTGCCAAGATTTCAAATCCTTCCGTGGCGCCGGAACGGCCCTAAGGGAACCGATCGCGCTCAACTCCGCCCGAGGGCCGCCCGTACCCGCGCCACCGCCTGCCAGCCAATGTCGCGGCGGCAGAAGCCGCCCGGCCAGTCGATGAGGTCGACGGCACGATAGGCTTTTTCCTGCGCCTCCGTCACCGTCCGTCCCGTCGCGGTGACGGCAAGGACCCGCCCGCCCTGGGCGACGATCTCGCCATCCTTTGTCGCCGTGCCGGCATGAAAGACCTCGACGCCGTCCAGCGCACGCGCCCGGTCGATGCCGCGGATGACGGTGCCCTTCTCGGGCGTGCCGGGATAGCCCTTCGCCGCCATGACGACGGTCAGCGCCACCTCGTCGTACCAGCGCGCGCTCATGGTCTTCAGCTGGCCGTCGGCCGAGGCGAGGAGCAGCGTCAGGAGATCGTCCTTCAGCCGCATCATCAGCACCTGGCATTCCGGGTCGCCGAAGCGGCAGTTGTATTCGATCAGCCTCGGTCCCTCGGCCGTGATCATCAGGCCGGCAAAGAGAACCCCCTTGAACGGATGACCCTTGGCCGCCATGGCCGCGAGGGTGGGGCGGATGATCTCGGCCATGGTCCGCTCGACCATGGCGGGCGTCATCACCGGCGCGGGCGAGTAGGCGCCCATGCCGCCGGTATTGGGGCCGGTGTCGCCGTCGCCGACGCGCTTGTGGTCCTGCGCCGTGGCGAGGGCGAGGGCATTCTCGCCGTCGCAGAGGGCGAAGAACGAGGCCTCTTCGCCGGTCATGAACTCCTCGACGACGACCGAGGCGCCGGCCTCGCCCATGCCGCCCTCGAACATCATGTCGACGGCAGCCAGCGCCTCGTCGAGCGTCATGGCCACGACCACGCCCTTTCCGGCGGCGAGGCCGTCGGCCTTGATGACGATGGGCGCGCCCATGCGCTGCACATAGTCCCTGGCCGGCTCCGCCGCCGTGAACCGCTCATAGGCCGCGGTCGGAATGCCGAACGCGCGGCAGAGATCCTTGGTGAAGCCCTTGGAGCCTTCCAGCTGCGCCGCGGCCTTCGACGGGCCGAAGACCTTGATTCCGGCCGCATCGAGATCGTCGGCAAGGCCCGCCACCAGCGGCGCCTCCGGTCCCACCACGACGAAGGTGATCGCATGCTGGCGGCAATAGGCGATGACGGCGGCGTGGTCGGTCACGTCCAGCGCCGCCAGCGTCGCCAGCTCCGCGATACCCGGATTGCCCGGCGCGCAGTGGAGCCGCGTCAGCAGCGGGCTCGCCGACAGGGCCCAGGCGAGGGCATGTTCCCGGCCGCCGCCGCCGATCAGAAGCACGTTCATGGCTCTCTCCGGAAATCGCGCCGGATGGCGCTTCATCCTTCGTCCCGCAGCGTCTAGACAAGAGTGCCCCGTCCGGCAACGGATTCGCCCGCATGACCGATGTCGTCCCGTCCAACACGCCCGAGATTTCGGTTTCGGAGCTTTCCGCCGCCATCAAGCGGACGGTGGAGGACGCCTTCGGCTTTGTGCGCCTGCGCGGCGAGGTCTCGGGCTTCAAGGGACCGAGCGGCTCCGGCCACGTCTATTTCCGCCTGAAGGACGAGGGCGCCACCATCGAGGCTGTGATCTGGAAGGGCGTCTATGGCCGGCTGAAGTTCAAGCCGCAGGAGGGCCTCGAGGTCATCGCCACCGGCCGCGTCACCACCTTCCCCGGCTCGTCGAAATACCAGGTCGTCATCGAGAGCCTGGAGCCGGCCGGCGTCGGCGCGTTGATGGCGCTGCTCGAGGAACGGCGGAAGAAGCTCGCGGCGGAAGGCCTGTTCGACGCCGCCCGCAAGCGGCCCTTGCCCTACCTGCCCGAGGTGATCGGCGTCGTCACCTCGCCGACCGGTGCCGTGATCCGCGACATCCTGCACCGGCTGGAGGATCGTTTCCCGCGCACGGTTCTCGTCTGGCCCGTGCGCGTGCAGGGCGAGGGCAGCGCCGCCGAGGTCGCCAATGCCATTCGTGGCTTCAACGCCATCGGGCCTGACGACGACCTGCCCCGTCCCGACGTCATCATCGTGGCGCGCGGAGGCGGCTCGCTGGAGGACCTCTGGGGCTTCAACGAGGAGATCGTCGTCCGCGCCGCCTTCGAGAGCGCCATCCCGCTCATCTCGGCGGTCGGCCACGAAACGGATACGACCCTCATCGACTTTGCCGCCGACCGGCGCGCGCCAACCCCGACGGCAGCCGCCGAAATGGCCGTGCCGGTGCGCGCCGACCTCATCGCCGAGACGGCGGGCCTCGGCCGCCGCCTGACCGTCGCTGTCGCCCGCGGCATGGAGAGCCGGCGCACCGAACTGCGCGCCGCCACCCGCGCCTTGCCGGATGCCGAGCGCCTTCTGGAGGCGGCCCGCCAGCGCCTCGACGCCGCTTCGGAGCGATTGCCCAATGCATTGGCGGCTAACGCGGCGGCCCACCGCACCCGGCTGGTGCGTGCCGCGACCCGCCTGTCCCCGGCGCTGCTGGCCGGACGGATCGAGCGGTCGCGGGATCGGATCGAGGCCCTGTCGCGCCGCGCCGCGACCGCGCTCTCGCGCCGCACCGAATTGCGCCGCCAGGCCTTCAACGCCCTGTCGGATCGGTCGGCCCGCTCGCTCGGCGTCTATGCCCGGACCCAGTCGGACCGCATCGGCCGCGCGCGCGAGCGCCTCGACGGGCTCTATGCCCGCGCGCCGCGCGCGGTCGACCTCATCCTGCGCCGCCGCCGCGACCGGCTGGACGGCGCCGCCAAACTGCTGACGGCCCTGTCGTATCAGGGGGTGCTGGCGCGCGGCTTCGCGCTGGTGCGCGACGGCGAGGGCCGGCCCCTGCGCTCCGCGGGCGCGGTGACGCCGGGCATGATGCTCGCCATCCAGTTCACCGACGGCAGCATCGCCGCCACGGCGGATGGCGAGGTGCCGCCCGCCGCGCCGAAGAGCCCGGCGCGCAGCGCCGAGCCGAAGGCGCGCAAGAGCGGCGAGGGGCAGGGAACGCTGTTCTGAGCGGCCCCGCCCGTCCCGTCACTGCAGCGTCTGGTGGGCGATCCAGGTCTTCACCGCGCGCAGCGCATCATGCGGCGTTTCGGCAAGGCCGAGGGCCGATTTCCACACCATGAGCTGGCCGTCGGCGCTGGTGCCACGGGCGGCGATGTCGAGGCAGCGGGCGAG
>CAZEZD010000297.1:0-4212 GCA_964516115.1 uncultured Hyphomicrobiales bacterium | reverse complement strand
CGAAGGTCGGGCTCGGCACCTCCAGCCGGTCGTCCTCGGCGATGGCGCGGATGAGCGCGCGCGCCAGCGTCGACTTGCCCGACCCGAGGTCGCCCTCGAGCGTGACGATGTCGTGCGGCTGCACCGCCATGGCGAGATCCATGGCGAGCTGGCGCGTCTCGTCCTCGTTGGCCAAAAGGCGGCTGATGCGGAACGGCTCGGTCATTCGGCGGCCTTGGAGAAGTCCTCAAGATGGGCCGGGAACGTGACCTTCACCTGCGTGCCGCTGCCGGGCGCCGATTCCACGTCGATGCGGCCGCGATGCAGATGGACGAAGCTCTGGACGATGGAGAGCCCGAGGCCGGCGCCGCGATGGCGCGTACCGGTGGTGCGGGTCTCGAAGCGTTCGAACATGCGGCCGACCATGTCCGGCGCGATTCCCGTGCCCTGGTCGCGCACCCTGAAGATGATCTCCTCGCCCTCGCGGGCCGCATCGAGGACGACGAGGCCGCCGCGATCGGAAAAGCCGATGGCGTTGGACAAAAGGTTGAACAGCACCTGCCGGACACGCTGGGCGTCGGCGCGGAACGTGCCGATGTCCTTGGCGATCCGCATCTCGATGCGGATCTGGTTCTCCGCCAGGCGGTCGCGGACGGCGTCCACCGCCGCCTGCATGGAGCCGCGGATGTCGACCTCGGACAGTTCGAGCTGCATCACCCCGGCATCGATGGTGGCGAGATCGAGGACATCGTTGATGATCGACAGGAGCGAGGCCGAGGAGGCGCCGATATAGCCGAGATATTCCCGCTGCTTGTCGTTGAGCGGACCGATCGAGGGGTCGTCCAGCACCTGGGCGAAGCCGATGATGGTCGTGAGCGGCGTGCGCAGCTGGTAGGAGACGTGGTGGACGAAGTCGTTGCGCAGCTTGGCTGCCGACTCCAGCGCCTCGTTGCGCTCGGTCAGCGCCCGCTCGACCATCACCATGTTGGTGACGTTCCGGAAGGTGACGAGGGTCGCCCCGCCCGGCAGCGGCGCGGTGATGGTGTCGAGCACCGAGCCGTCGTTGCGCTCGATGCGGACCGCGTGCTGGCGGCGCTCATAGGCGAGGGCGGTGACGGCGGAGCGGATCTCCGTCCAAACGCCGCCGTCCCGGACATAGGGCATGCACAGGGCCGCGATCTGGTCGATCCGCGGCCGGTCGCCGAGCGCCGCTGCATCGAGCTCCCAGAGCATGGCGAAGGCACGGTTGGACAGCGACAGGCGCCCGTCCGGGCCGAACACGGCGACCGCCTCGTCGAGATGGTCGATGGTCTCGCGCTGGACGCGGCCGAGGGCCTGCACCTGTGTCTCCAGCTGCAGGCGCTGGGTCAGGTCCTCGAAAACATAGGTGACGCCGCCGGCCGGATCGGGGTTCTGCACGACGCGCAGGAAACGCCCGTCGGGGAGCGGCCATTCGAGGATTCGCGGCTCGGTGTCCACCGCCTCATAGACCTGATGCAGGGTCTTCTTCCATTCCCGGTAGTTGGGCTGCTCGGGAAGCAGCCGGCGCTCGCGCAGCCGGTCGAGGATGTCGCCGTCGGTCGGCCCTTGGTGCAGGAAGGCCGGCTCCAGGTCCCAGAGCTGGCGGAAGGCCTCGTTGTTGAAGACGAGGCGCTTCCTGGCGTCGAAGATAGCGACGGCGGTGGCGAGCTGGTCGAGCGTGCGTTTGTGCGTCTCCATCTCGACGGAGAGTTCCGCCCGGACCGTCTCGAGCTCGGTGACGTCGATGGCAAGGCCGGCCGCGCCGGTGCCGGCGGGCTTCTCGATGACGTCGAAGATGCGGCGTTCGCCGGCGGCGACGGCCGCCACGCGGCGGGCGAAGGGCATGCGCGCCGTCCTGCAGCGCGCCGCCTCGGCGCGATCGGCGGGATCGAGGAGTTCCGTTCCGGCCGCGACCGCCTGCGGCCCGTTGGGCGCGTCGGTGGCGGCGGCATAGGCCGTGTTGACCCAGGTGATGCGGCCTTCCGCATCGCGCAGCCAGACCGGCATCGCGACGGCGCCGAGGAAGGACCGGATCGCTTCGGTTTCCCGGACCAGCGAGTCGTGGCTGGCGCGCAGCTTGATGAGATCCTCGCGCACCCCGGCGACGAGGCGCAGGCGGAGCACCGCCCGTCCGCCGATCGGCCGGCCCTCGGCCTCGATCGGCTGGCCGGACTGGCTCAGCACATCGAGCCGGAAGGGCGTGCCGGAGACGCGCAGCGCGTCGACGGCCCGCTCCAGTTCGGCCGCCCTGTCGGCCGGCAACCAGGAGCCGAAGGCGAGCACCCGGCGCGGCGCCGGAAGGTCGGTGAACAGCGAGGCGTCGCCAGCGATGTCGGGCTCGTCCCGGTCGCCGCCCCACACGACGACGACGTGCGGGTCGAGAGTGAGAAGCTCGGTGTTGCGGTCGAGCGCCAGCCTGAGCTCGTTGATCTCCTGACGGGCGCGATGGTTGGCGGCCGCGGCGCGCGAGCGCGTGCGCAACAGGGCGATCCCCGTCATCACACCGAAGATGACGACGCCGACATTGAGCCCGAACGCCGCCCATTCATGGGCGCGGATCGTGCCGAGGACGTCGGCGAGGCCGGGCATGCCCTCATTGGCCGAGGCCAGGGCGGTGGTCGCCAGCAGCATGGCCGTCGTTGCCGGAAGGAGCCGTGAGCGCCGCCAGGGGCGGGTCGGCTCCGGCTCGCTCGCCAGTCCGGATGCGTCGTCGACCTGGTCCAGGCCCGGCATCGGGTGTCCTCACGTCCGCGCTACGGCATGCGGACCGCCGAAGCGGGTTCGCGGCGTGCCGCCTCGCCGCGAATCACGACCAATCTAACCCTGCGGTGACTCGCGGTCTAAGAGTCCAGAACGGGAACGGAGCGAGGAAAAGTTGCACTGTGTCGCAAGGGCCGCGGCGCGTCAGATCGCCGGCAGGTCCCGCCGCATCGTCACCGCATCCGCGGCGCCCGCCGCAGACCGGTAATAACCCTTGCGCCGGCCGATCGGCCGGAACCCCTGGCGGGTGTAGAGCCTGATCGCCGCCTCGTTGCCGGCCTCGACCTCGAGGAACAGGCTGCGCACGCCGGCGCGCATCAGGTCGGGCACATGCGCCGCCAGCAGCCTTGCGCCGAAGCCCCGGCCCCTCAGGCGCGGAGCCACGGCCACTGTCAGGATCTCCGCCTCGTCGCCGACGACGCGGCTGAGGATGAAGCCCGCCACCGCCCCGCCCTGCCGTCGCCTGACGACATGGGCGATGATCGCCCGGTCGGCGAGCATGGCCGCAAGGTCCTCGGCCCCCCATCCGCGGTGGAAGGAAGCGGCATGGATGGCGGCGAAGGCGTCGCAGTCGCTGCGGTCGGCGCGCTCGACGACCGGCGCGCTGCTCTGCGGCCACCAGGCGAGGAGGTCATAGATCGAACTCATGCACGCACGCCCTGCGGCCTGGCATCGACAGCCTTGAGGTAGAGCGGCCGACAGGGGAACAGGGCGGGGTCGGCGGCAGCGCCGAGGCGGGCGAGCACGTCGATGTCGGGCGCCGGCCGCGCGTCGAGGATGACCGGTGCGGAAGCCCCGGACGGCCAGGTGCCGAGCACGGCGTCGGCCCCGGGCCCGACCAGGGCCACCGGCTGACCGGAGGCCAGAAGCGCGGCCTCGCCGGCGGCGAGATAGGCCGGCGCGGCAATCACGCTGCGATCGTGGGCGGTGAAGGCGGCATAGACGTGGCCGTGGCGGGCATCGATGGCGGCGAGCACGGCAAGCGGCTCGACGACGGCCAGATAGGGCTCAGACAGCGCGGCGAGGGTCGAGATGCCGACGGCATCGCCCCCTGTCGCGAGCGCCATGGCGCGCGCCGCCGATATTGCGACCCTGAGGCCGGTGAAGCTGCCGGGGCCGGTGGTCGCGACGAAGCGGCGGCAGGCGCCGGGGGCGATGCCGGCGGCGGCGCAGGTTTTCGCCACGAGGGGAATGAGGCGCTCGGCATGGCCGCGCTCCATCGGCTCGCAGGCGCGCGCCAGAACGGTTCCGGACGCACTATCCAGAACCGCGACCGAACAGGCTGCCAGAGCCGTATCGAGGGCGAGAACGAGCATGCGCCGGTGCTACACCTTCCGCGCCGGGGCGGAAAGGGGCGGCGCGCCGCCCCGCGTCAGATCGCCTGCACTTCCCTTACATCGGGAAGGAAGTGGCGCATCAGGTTCTGGATGCCGTGCTTCAGCGTCGCGGTGG
>CAZEZD010000296.1:0-4236 GCA_964516115.1 uncultured Hyphomicrobiales bacterium | reverse complement strand
CCCGACGTGGTGATCGTCGACTACCACCTCGACGAGGGCAACGGCTTCGATGTCGTGACGCAGCTCCGGTGGCGCTTCGGTCTCGCCCTGCCCGCCATCCTGATCACCGCCGACCGCAGCCAGGAGGTGCGCGAGCTGGCCCTGGCGAAGAACGTCCACCTCCTGAACAAGCCGGTGAAGCCGGCGGCGCTGCGCGCCCTTCTCGCCCAGTGGCGGGTGCGCAAGCAGGCCGCGGAATGAGGCTCGGTCAGTCCTGGCAGGCCTCGGCCATGAAGGCGCCGATGCGGTCGAGGCAGAGGTCGCTGTTCGAGCCCGGGAAGCCGATGAAGACGTGGCAGCCCGCGGGATAGACCTCCATCTCGGCCCGCGCGCCCGCCGCAGCCCAGCGGGGCGCCATGAACAGCGTGTCGTCGACCAGCGGATCGCGCGACCCGACCGTGAAGAGGGCCGGCGGCATGCCGGCGAGGTCCGCATGGATCGGGGAGATGTCGGGGTGCCGGATGTCGCCGCCATGCACAAGGAAGTGGCGGACGAACATCTCGATGTCGCGGGTGTTGAGCACCAGCTTCTCGGCGCCCCAGCGGCGGACGGAGGGCGTCAGGGCGAGGTCGTAGCAGCCGGCATGCAGGTTGGCGGCCCGGAACGGCATGACGCCATGGCGGTCGCGCAGCCTCAGAAGCGTGACGACGGAGAGATGGGCGCCGGCGCTCTCGCCGCCGATTACCATCCGGTCGGTACCGAAAAGGCCCTTGGCCTCGCGCGCGATCCACAGCGCTGCCGCCTCGCAATCGTCCGGCCCCATCGGATAGGGATGTTCGGGGGCGAGGCGGTAGTCGACCGAGACGCAGGCCATACCGGCGCGGTCGGCGAAGCGCTCCAGCCAGGGGTCCTGCTGGTCGACGCTGCCGAGTACCCAGCCGCCGCCGTGGATATGAAAATAGACGCCCTTCGGATTGTCCGGGGCGATGATTCTGAGGTCGATGGGGCCATGCGGCCCCTCGATGGTCATGGTCGTCGCGCGCGGCGACAGGATCGGCGCGGGAAAGGCGCCGCGACCCTCGCGGCGCATCTGGCGGATGATGGCGGGAGGATGAGCCCAGCTGTCCCAGTCCTCGAGGCGCTTCAGGATGGCGGCGTTGACCGCCAGAGCGTCGGCGGGAGCGTTCTTCGGATCGAAGGCGTGGGCAATGGCGCTGAAGTCGGTCATGAATCATCCGCCGCAATGGGGTGGCGATGAAAGCCCGGCCACCGCCGCGCCGCAAGTGCGACGGCGACATCGATGTCTCCCGCTGCGGCGCGGGCTCGGCTAGGATCGCCTCATGACCGACAATCCCGTGCCGAAACGCGACCTCGCCTCCCCCTCCCTCGGGCTCGTCCTCGGCGGCGGCGGCGCCAAGGGTCTCGCCCACATCCTCGTCATCGAGGCGCTCGACGAACTCGGCCTCAGGCCGGCGGAAGTCGCCGGAACCTCCATCGGCGCCATCATCGGGGCCTGCTACTGCGCCGGGATGAGCGGGCGCGACATGCGCGCCTATGCGCTCGACGCGCTGCGGATGAAGCCGGAGGTGCTGCGCCGCCTGTTCGCGGCGCGAGTCGGCCGCTTCTCTGACCTCCTCCGCAACGGCCTGTCCAATCCGGTGCTGGTCGATCCGGAGCGGCTGCTTGCGGCCTTCCTGCCGCCGACCCTGCCGAAGACCTTCGCCGACCTCGTCATCCCGCTCACCGTGGTCGCCACCGACTATTATGCCCGCGTCGATGTCGGATTCTCGGATGGCCCGCTCATGCCGGCCGTGGCGGCCTCGATGGCGATCCCCGGCGCGCTGCGGCCGGTCCGGCACGAGGGGCGCGTGCTCATCGACGGCGGCACCATCAATCCCGTGCCGGTCGACCGCGTGAAGACGCCGGTGATCCTCGCCGTCGACGTGCTCAGCGGCGCAGGGACGTCGCGCGAGATCAACGACGTTATCCCCGACGCCTGGGAGGCGCTGTTCGGCTCGGTGACCCTGATGATGCAGGTGCTGAGCGCCGCGCGCCTCGCCGACTACCGGCCGACGATCCACCTCCGGCCGCCGGTCGACGATTTCCGCGTCCTCGACTTCTTCCGGGTGAGAGAGATCTTCGCCGCCTGCGAGCCGATCAAGGACGAGGTGAAGCGGCGTCTCGACATGGTTCTGGGGTCGAGCCCGGCCGTGCTGCTCGACGCTCCGCGCACCGGCGGCTAGCGCCGCCCGAACAGCCTCTCGACGTCTGCGAGCGACAACGACACCGAGGTCGGGCGGCCGTGATTGCACTGGGCCGAGCCGGGGGTGGCCTCCATCTCGCGGAGCAACGCATTCATCTCGGCGGGGCGCAGCAGGCGACCGGCGCGCACCGAGCCATGGCAGGCCATGGTGGCGGCGACATGCAGCAGCCGCTGTTCCAGAGGATCCGCCGTGTCCCACTCGGCGAGATGGTCGGCGATGTCGCGCACGAGCGCCTCGGCGTCGACCTCGCCGAGCAGGGCCGGCATCTCGCGCACCACCACCGCGCCCGGCCCGAACCCCTCGATGGCGAAACCGAAGCGGTCCAGATCCGCGGCACGCTCGAGCAGGCGAGCAGCATCGTCGGGGTCGAGCTCCACGACGACCGGCATGAGCAGCGCCTGGCGGGCGATGCCCGCCTCCGCCATCTGTCGCTTCAGCCGCTCATAGACGAGCCGCTCGTGCGCCGCATGCTGGTCGACGATGACGAGCCCGTCGCGGGTCTGCGACAGGATGTAGGTGCCGTGGATCTGCGCCCGCGCCGCACCCAGGGGGCGATCGAGGTCGTCGGGATTCCCGCTTTCGGCGGGCATGCGGACGTCCGCTGCGGGCGTGAAATCCATGGCGAACGCCGCCTGCCCGGCCTCGGCGAAGCCCGGCGTGGTGGGTCTGGCGAAGGATTGCCGCCAGTCATAGATCCGCCCCGGTCCAGAGCGGACACCGCCCTGGCGGAACGCCTCTACGGTGGCGGCCCCAAGCGTCGTCGCCGTTGTCGGCGAGGCCGCCGCGATGGCCTCGCGGATCGCCGTGACGATCAGGCCCCTGACCAACGCCGAATCGCGGAAGCGCACCTCGGTCTTGGCGGGGTGAACGTTGACGTCGACCTCGTGGGGATCGAGTTCGAGAAACAGCGCCACCGCGGGCTGGCGGTCGCGCGGCATCACGTCGGCATAGGCGCCGCGGACGGCGCCGAGAACGAGACGATCGCGAATCGGCCGGCCGTTGACGAAGAGATACTGGCTGCCAGCAGTCGCCTTGCCGAAGGTCGGCAGGCCGGCGAAGCCGAAGAGCCGCACGGCATGCCGCGACACGTCGAGGGCCATGGCGTTCTGCGCGAAATCGCGGCCCGCGACCTCGCCGATCCGCGCCAGCAGGCCGGACTCGCCGAAGGCCTGCGCGGCGAAGTGGCGCGTGCTCCCGCCCTCCTCCGTCAGCGAGAAGGCGACGGTCGGATGGGCGAGGGCGAGGCGCTTCACCACGTCGGCCACGGCCGCGGCCTCGGCGCGGTCGCTCTTCAGGAATTTCAGCCGCGCCGGCGTCGCCGCGAAGAGGTCCTCGATCTCGACGCGGGTGCCGGAGGCGAGCGCTGCCGGCCGGCACTCGCCTTTGACGCCGGCATCGACGGTGAGTGCCCAGCCATGCGGTTCGGATGCGTGACGGGTGGTGATGGTGAGCCGCGCGACGGACCCGATGGACGGCAGCGCCTCGCCGCGAAAGCCGAGCGTGCGGATGTCGAGCAGGTCCTCGTCGTGCAGCTTGGATGTCGCATGACGCTCGACACAGAGTTCAAGGTCGTCCCGGGTCATGCCGCTGCCGTCGTCGGCGACGCGGATCAGCCGGCGGCCGCCCGCGCCCACGAGGATGTCGATGCGCCCCGCACCGGCGTCGAGCGCGTTCTCGACGAGTTCCTTCACGGCCGCAGCCGGCCGCTCGATCACCTCGCCGGCGGCGATGCGGTTGACGACACCTTCTGGAAGCTGGCGGACGGCCATGGTCCGATCCTATCGCCTCGACGCGCGCGCGTCAGGACCGGTCGCGGATGAGCGCCCGCAAGCCCTGGGAAACGCCCGGCTTGCGGGCCTCGCGCCCGACGGCGCCTGCCGCCAGCGCAGCGGCGCCAAGCGTCTGGGGCGGCGCGGGCTGGCGGGATTCGGCGCGCTGGTCGCCGCGCGCGCGCGGCGCGGCCGCCGCAGCAGGAGCAGCGGGCGTGCCGACC
>CAZEZD010000295.1:0-4248 GCA_964516115.1 uncultured Hyphomicrobiales bacterium | reverse complement strand
CGTGTCGCGCCTGCCCAAGACCCGCTCGGGCAAGATCCTGCGCGGCACGATGAAGAAGATCGCCGACGGCAGCGAATGGTCGATGCCGGCGACCATCGACGATCCGGCCGTGCTGGCGGAGATCGAGGAGGCGCTGAAGGACAGGCGTTGAGCCCTATCCGGGTAACGCGTTCCGCGTGACAAATACCGGTGGTTGCGGCACGCTTTCCGAATCGGGTCGGGGAGGGCTGGATGGTCGCACCTATGCGCCGGGCGCTTCGCTCCGGCATGCTGAAGACGCTCGTCGCCGTCAGCCTTCTCTCATCGCCTGGTCTCCTCGCTTCGGCCCGTTCGTCGTCGGGCAGCATCGCCTTCGATCGGCTCGACCTCCGGTCGCCGGAGGCGGCGCTGCGGCAGTTCCTGAGCGCCTACCGCCGGGGCGACTACGTCACGGCTTACTGGATCATGACGCCGGCCAGCCAGAGCGCGTTTGCCCGGCACCTGGCGCGGTTCGAGTTCAACCGGATCGCACGCCTGCCGGCCAGCAGCGCCGTGCTGCATGCGGCCGAGATGATGCCCGCCGTCAGCCAGATGGAGCAGACGGATACGAGCTTCTACTTCGCCCATGCCATGACGGTGGCCCATCGGCTCGGCGTCATGCCGCTCAACCTGACCGGCCTGCCCGAGGATGTCTCGCCCGCCAATGTCCCGCGCCTCGGCAGCCGGAACCAGCTCACTGACGGCCGGGTCGAGTTCTCGGTGCCGCTGCGCGCCTACCGGGCGCCCGTCGTCTTCCGCATGGTGGCGGCGCATGGCGGCCGCTGGCGGCTGGAGCAGGTCCTGCCGCCGGGCGGCACGGTCGATTCCGTGCCGTTCGGATTGCCGACCGACTGACCCTGACGCGGAGCCGGCCCGTCCCGTCCGTCTCTGCTCAGAGACCCTCGAACAGGGCGGTCGAGAGATAGCGCTCGGCGAAGCTCGGGATGATGACCACGATGGTCTTGCCGGCGTTCTCCTCGCGCTTGCCCAGTTCCAGCGCGGCATGGACGGCGGCGCCCGCCGAGATGCCTGTGGGGATGCCCTCCGAGCGAGCGAGTTCCCGCGCCAGCGCGAAGGCCTGGTCGTTCGAGACCTGAACGACCTCGTCGATCACCGACCGGTCGAGGATGTCCGGGACGAAGCCCGCGCCGATGCCCTGGATCTTGTGCGGGCCGGGCGCGCCGCCCGACAGGACCGGCGAGTCCGTCGGCTCGACGGCAACGATCTTCACGCCGGGCTTGCGGCTCTTCAGCACCTGGCCGACGCCGGTGATGGTGCCGCCAGTGCCGACGCCGGAGACGAAGATGTCGACCGTGCCGTTCGTGTCGTTCCAGATCTCCTCCGCCGTGGTGTGGCGGTGGATCTCCGGGTTGGCGGGGTTCTTGAACTGCTGCGGGATGATGGCGTTGGGGTTCTCCGCCACCAGTTCTTCCGCCTTGGCCACGGCGCCCTTCATGCCCTTGGGACCTTCGGTCAGCACGAGTTCGGCGCCGAGGAGGGCGAGCATCTTGCGCCGCTCGATCGACATCGTCTCCGGCATGACCAGGATCAGGCGGATGCCGCGCGCGGCGGCGACGAAGGCAAGGGCAATGCCGGTGTTGCCCGAGGTCGGCTCAATGAGAACCGTGTCCGGGGTCAGCTTGCCGGCGGCTTCGATGGCGTCGATCATCGCCACGCCGATGCGGTCCTTCACGCTGGCGATGGGGTTGAAGAACTCGAGCTTGGCGAGGATCGTCGCCTTCGAACCGTGTGCCTTGGCGAGCTTGTCCAGCCTGACCAGGGGCGTGTCGCCGACCGTCTCGGTGATGGAGTCGTAGATCCGGCCGCGACCGGGCTTGCGGGTCTTGTCGGGCGAAACATGTGCGGTCATGGCTGGGTCCTCTCAGTGTCGCGCCAGTCTAGGCGCAATCGGGAGAAAATTCTACCAATGGCCATCAAATCAAACAAAAAAGTCACAATATTCTTACGCAATCGATGAATGAAGAAAAATGTTCTCCTATGTTGGGAGGCAGAGAGAGGCCGCCGCTCCCGCGCCCCGGGATGGGGGGCATTGTTGCGGAGAGCAGTCTGGACCGGCGCGCCATCCGCTCGCATCATCGGCCGCAGGAGAGCGACCATGACCGATTCATCCTCCCGCCCTGCCGCCATCGTCGCGCGGGATGTCGCGCCCCGGGCGAAGGCCTCCAATTATCCCGAGCCTTTCGCCTCACGCATGGCCGCGCGCACGAAGCGCCAGCTCGGCGAGGTGTTCGGCCTGGCCAATTTCGGCGTCAACCTGACCACCATCGCCCCCGGCGGCCTGTCGGCGCTCCATCACCGGCACACGACGCAGGACGAGTTCGTCTTCGTGCTGGAGGGGGAACTGGTGTTGGTCACGGATGCCGGAGAGACGGTTCTGACACCTGGCATGTGCGCGGGCTTCCCCAGGGGCGGAACGGCGCATCATCTGCTCAACCGTTCTCCTGCGCCGGCGACCTATCTCGAGATCGGCGACCGCAGCCCGGGTGACAGCGTGACCTATCCCGCCGACGATATCGCGGCGGCGCTCGGACCCGATGGCCGGTGGGTCTTCACCCGCAAGGACGGCACGCCCTACTGACAGTGACGTCGGCGCAACCGCCGCGACGATCTCACTCATTGCGGAATTGATCCCTCGCAACCATGTCGGGCACGGCGGGTGCTATCAGTTATCCGCCAGTTTCAAATCAGGCCGGGTCTTGGATCCGGCGACCAATTTTGGAGATGATCAGAGCCATGCTGTACGTGGACATTCCGACGCGCCCGGATATTCGCTCGCTGATCGAGGAGCGTGCCGATGCCTGTGTTTCCCTCTACTTGTCCACGACACCGGAAACCCAGCATGTCGGAGCATCCCGGATCGCTTTCGGCAATCTCGTCAAGCAGGCACTGGAGCAGCTCGATGCGGTGGATTTCGACAAGCGGCGGCGTGCGCTTCTGGCGGAACAGTTCGACGATCTGATCGACGACGACAGCTTCTGGACGTTCCAGGCGCACAGCCTCGCGGTGCTGGCGACGCCGGACTCCATCCGGACCTTCCGCCTTCCCAACCGCCTCCACGACATGGCGCAGGTCTCCGACCGCTTCCACCTGAAGCCGCTGCTGCGCGCCGTGACCTTCCCGCATCGCGCCTTCGTTCTGGCGCTTGCCGAGAAGGGGCCGCGACTGATCGAGGTCTCCGCCGACCTGCCGGCGGCAGAGGTCAACGTCAAGGACATGCCGAAGGATGCGGGCTCCGCAACCGGACGGGCCTCGGTCAACGACCGTTCGCCATCAGGACGCATTCACGGGTCGGAAGGCCAGAAGGTGCTGCTGCGCCAGTATGCCCGCCAGATCGACGCCGTCCTGCGGCCGTTCCTCTCCGGACGCGACGAGCCGCTGATCCTCGCAGCCACCGAGCCGCTTCTATCCACCTACCGGTCGGTCAATACCTATCCGGGGCTCGCCGGCGATGCCATCTCCGCAAGTCCCGTGGAAAAGACCCCGAGCCAGATCGCCGAGGCGGCCCGGCCGGTCATCGACGGGCTCAATGCGACCCGGATTGCCGCCTTCGCTGAGCTTTACGAAAGCCGCGCCCAGCAGGGACGCGCGACAAGCGACCTGTCGCAGGCAGCGCGTGCCGCCACGTTCGGCGCCATCGACACCCTGCTGGTCGATATGGACGAGGTTGTGCCCGGCACGGTCGATGAGGCCGACGGCACCGTGCATCTGTCCAAGGACGAAGGCGCGAAGACCTACGGCGTCGTCGACGAAATCGCCGGCCGTGCGCTGGTGGCGGGGGCAACCGTGCTGGCGGTGCGGCGCGACGACATTCCGGGCGGGGCTTCGCTCGCTGCGATCCTGCGCTACGCGCTCTGAACGGGTGAGGGGGCAGCCGGCAGTCGGTGCCGGCTGCCCCCGCACGGAAGCAACAAAAAGCCCCGCGCGGTTTCCCGGCGGGGCCCTCGTCGTCTGGCGGCATTTCATCCGTACTCGCCAGACTATTGGAATTCTGTTTGCCAGCCGTCGGTGACGGCCTTGTGACGCGGTTATGGCGGAATTGTTTCCGCCGATCCGGTCAGGCGGGAATGCGCTCCTCGGCCTCCGTCGGCTCGCGCAGCACGTAGCCGCGGCCCCAGACCGTCTCGATGTAGTTCTTGCCGTCGGAGGCGTTGGCGAGCTTCTTGCGCAGCTTGCAGATGAAGACGTCGATGATCTTCAGCTCGGGCTCGT
>CAZEZD010000294.1:0-4258 GCA_964516115.1 uncultured Hyphomicrobiales bacterium | reverse complement strand
CGTCGACGATGACGAAGGTGTGGCCCTCCGTCTCCTTCACATAGATGACGCGGGTGACGAGGATTCCGGCATTGCCGACCATCATGCGCCCGGGCTCGAGAATGATCCGTGTGCCGAGGCCGGCGAGCCGGTGCTTCACCACCTCGGCGTAGCGCAGCGGCTCCGGCGGCGGCTCGTTGTCGTCGCGGTAGGGAATGCCGAGGCCGCCGCCGACGTCGACATGGTCGATGACGTGGCCGTCGGCCCTGAGCGTGCCGACGAACTCCGCCAGCAGCGCATAGGCGTCGTCGAAGGGCTGCAGGTCGATGATCTGCGAGCCGATATGCATGTCGACGCCGGCGATATGAATGCCGGGCAGCTTCGCCGCGCGGGCATAGGCCTCGCGCGCCGTCGAGATGGGGATGCCGAACTTGTCGCCCTTCTTGCCGGTGGAGATCTTGGCGTGGGTCCTGGCGTCGACGTCAGGATTGACGCGGAACGAGACATGCGCCGTCCGCCCCATGGACGTGGCGATCCGCGACAGCTGCGCCACTTCCGGCTCGCTCTCGACATTGATGCAGAAAACGCCGGCCTTGAGCGCTGCGGCATGCTCGGCCTCCGTCTTGCCGACGCCGGAGAACATGATGCGCTCGCCGGGAACGCCGGCGGCGAGCGCCCGCTTCAATTCGCCCCCCGAGACGACGTCCATGCCGGCGCCGAGTGCCGCAAGCGTCCGGATCACCGCCTGGTTGGAATTGGCCTTCATCGCGTAGCACACCAGCGCATCCGTGCCGGCAAAGGCCTCGGTGAAGACGCGGTAGTGCCGCTCCAGCGTGGCGGTGGAGTAGCAGTAGAACGGCGTTCCGACCTCGGCCGCGATGGTCTCGAGCGGCACGTCCTCGGCATGGAGCCTGCCGTCACGATAGGCGAAATGATGCATGGTCGGGTCTTTGCAGGGGGCAGGGCGACAGATGGCGCGCCGATTCAGGGCGACGCCGCCCGCGCCTCACAGGAGCGGATCGAGGACGAACTGGCCGTTGGGCAGGAGCTGACCGCGGCCGGCGGGGCGGTTGCGATCATAGTCGCGGCGCGGTTCGGCACCCGCAGCGCGCTGCGGCGGGTTCGCCGGATCGGCCGGGGCCTCGGCGCGCGGCGGCAGGTTTGGCGGTGTCGGGCCGCCGATCGGCGACGGCGTCTCGCCGGCAAGCTCCAGCCCGCCCCTGCGGCCGCAGCCGCCGAGCGCCACCGCGCCAGAGGCGATCAGCAGAAGAGCGGAGCGGCGGGATATCGAAATGGTCAAGGCGAAGCCCTCAGGCGAATGAGCGCGCAAACCATAACGGATGACGTGCGCAACTGCGAGAGGGTGAAACGGCATCCGCACGTCATGCCGGACCGCAGGGTCCGCACCCGCCCCGCCCTCACAGCCAGTCGGCGAGGCACGGCCGGCGATGGCCGTTCCGCCCGATCGTCTCGGGCGCGGCCAGCATGGCGTTGAGGACCGCCTCCTGCGTCGCCTCGGCGGCGGCGCGGAAGGCGAGGTCGATCCGGTTCTCGTGGAGGACGCGCAGGGGCAGGATGTCGCCCTCGCCGTGGTGGGCGATCCGGTCGGCGGTGGAGAAGGCGACGGCGATGTCGCCGCTGCCATGGCCCCAGAAGGCGCCGAGCCGCGCAAGACCGGCTCCGCACCGGCGCGCGATGCGTGTGAGCTGGCGGCTTTCGAGCGGCACATCGGTCGCCAGAACGATGATGACCGAGCCCCGTTCCGGCGGCGGATGCGCCTCCGCTGATGGCGGCGCGGGCCGGCGGCCGTCCGGGAGGACGAGGTCGCCGGCATTGCCGAAATTCGCCTGCACCAGCACCCCGACCGTATAGGCGCGGCTGTCGAGGTCGATGACCCGCGAGGCCGTGCCGATGCCGCCCTTGAAGCCGAAGGCGCTCATGCCGGTGCCGCCGCCAACGGAACCCTCCTCGACGGGACCGCTACTCGCCACATCGAGCGCCGCCTCGGCATCGGCAACCGTCAGGCGCCGCTGACGGATGTCGGAGAGAAACCCGTCATTGCATTCGAGCACCAGCGCGTTGACCGTTCCGGTGCTGCGGCCGATCTCCGCATTGGCGTCGAGCGCCCTCCCGACCAGGGCCTCGATGCCAGTCGCGACCGCGAAAGTGTTGCCGATGAGGATCGGCGTCTCGATCTGGCCGAGTTCGGCCACCTGCATCAGGCCGGCGCTCTTGCCGAAGCCGTTGATCACTTCGACGCCGGCCCGGACCTTGTCGCGGAACAGGTCGCCGTCATGCGGCAGTACCGCCGTGAAGCCGGTCAGCACGTCCACCTCGCGCAGGGTGCGATGATCGACGCGGACCCCCGCCACGTCTGTGATGGCATTTAGCGGGCCGGGAGGCAGCTGGCCGCAGATCAGCCCATGGTCGCGCGCACGTTTCAACAAGGATCCTCCGGCCGGTTCGACGGTGATCCGGGGGCAGCGGGGCGCTGCGACACCGATTGAAATCACGTCCGCCATGCATACAGCGAAATGCACCGGATGCATGTCCCCGCAACGCACGTTGGCGCGGCTCAGGGCCGAATCCGCGTTCCGCAGTGGCAAAGCGCCCGCCCGCGGGGGTCTGGCCCGCCGCGCCGCCACCCCGACAGTCGATGGTGTCGGCCTGTTGACAAGGGCAGGACTCCTAGATTGAATGAACATTCATTCGACACAAGAAACCACGGGAGGACATGCCATGAGAACCACGCGGCGAACTCTGCTGATCGGAGCGTCCACAGCCGCCTTTGCGACCACCGCCGGACGGGTGGCCTTCGCCAAGGACCCTATCAAGATCGGCGTGCCGACGGCGCTGACCGGCACCTACGCGCAGCTCGGCGACGAGGCCAAGCGGGCGATCGAATTCGCCGTCGCCGAGGCCAATGCCGCCGGCGGCGTCGACGGTCGCAAGGTCGAGGTGCGCTACCTCGACACCGAGGCCAAGCCGGAACTGGCACGCCAGCAGGGCGAGAAGCTGGCGCTCGCCGGCTACAACCTGCTGACCGGCTCGATCGCCTCCGGCGAGGCGCTGGCCATGGGTCCGATGCTGGCCCGCTGGAACGCCATCTACGTGTCGACCATCAACAAGGCCGACGACATCACCGGAAAGCAGTGCCAGCCGCGCATGTTCCGCGTGAACCGGCCCGACAATTCCGACGCGGCCGTGGTCCAGCCCTGGCTCGCCACCCGCGCCGAGAAGAAGTGGGCGATCATGGCCGCCGACATCGCCTGGGGTCGCAATTCCGGCGCCAGCTTCCGCAAGGCCGCCGACGCCACCGGCAAGACGATCGTCTCCGAGAACTATCCGGCCTTCGGCAGCAACGACTACGCCGCCCACATCCAGAAGGTGGCCGATTCCGGCGCCGAGGCCATGTGGGTCGCTCTCGCCGGCCGCGACGCCATCAACTTCGCCAAGCAGGCCAAGCAGTTCGGTCTGTTCGAGAAGGTCGTCACGGGCGGCACCAGCTTCACCACGGACGGCACCGTGAAGGTGCTCGGCGACGTGGTGACGGGCATCCACACCATCATCAACTACTCCTCGACTCTCGACACGCCGGGCAACAAGAAGTTCGTCGCCGACTGGGCGGTAAAGTACCCCGGCACCCAGCCGACGAATTTCGAGGGCGAGACCTATCTCGGCATGCAGGTGATCTTCCAGGCGGTGAAGAAGGCGGGTTCGCTTCGCCCCGCGGACGTCGCCAAGGCGATGGAAGGGGCGTCGTTCGAAACGATCCTCGGCACGCAGGTCATGCGCAAGGAGGACCATCAGCTCGTCGGGCCGAACTATTTCGGCGCGGTGCAGATGCACAATGGCGTGCTCCGCCCCGTCATCACGATGACTGTGCCGGCCAACATCGCCACCCCTGCGCCCGACGGAAGCTGCAAGCTCTGAGACGCTGCGGCGGCGTCCGGGCGGCAGACCTGCCCGGACGGCGGGATCGGACAGACCCCTGAATGGACAGCCATTCGTTCAGGGGCCGCGAATTCATGCGCCTCACGGAGACGCGACTATGAAACAACAGGCGTGGGGCAGGTCCGGCCGGGTCCCGGCATCGATCGCGATGCCGGGCCTTTCCGGCCACGACACCGGGGAGTCCGGCGCGTGATCCAGATCATCAACGGCCTCGTCTATGGCAGCTTTCTCTACCTTCTCTCGGTAGGACTGGTCCTGATCTTCGGCCTCAGGCGGGTAACCAACTTCGCCCATGGCGGCCTGTTCATGCTCGGCGCCTATTTCG
>CAZEZD010000293.1:0-4284 GCA_964516115.1 uncultured Hyphomicrobiales bacterium | reverse complement strand
TCTCGGGCGCCGTCGGCACCTTCGCGCAGATCGACCCGCGGGTGGAGGAGCATGTGGCGAAGGCCATGGGCCTGAAGGTCGAGCCGGTCTCGACACAGGTCATCCCGCGCGACCGCCACGCTATGTTCTTCGCAACCCTTGGCGTCGTCGCTTCCTGCATCGAGCGGCTCGCCACCGAGATCCGCCACCTGCAGCGCACCGAGGTTCTGGAAGCCGAGGAGTTCTTCTCCGAGGGCCAGAAGGGCTCCTCGGCCATGCCGCACAAGCGCAATCCCGTGCTGACCGAGAACCTCACGGGCCTCGCCCGCCTCGTCCGCGGCATGGCGCTGCCGGCCATGGAGAACGTGGCGCTCTGGCACGAGCGCGACATCTCGCACTCCTCGGTGGAGCGCATGATCGGCCCGGACGCGACCGTCACCCTCGACTTCGCGCTGGTTCGCCTCACCGGCGTCATCGACAAGCTGCTGGTCTATCCCGCCCAGATGCAGAAGAACCTCGACCGGCTCGGCGGCCTCGTCCATTCCCAGCGCGTCCTGCTGGCGCTGACCCAGAAGGGCGTCTCCCGCGAGGATTCCTACCGGCTGGTCCAGCGCAACGCCATGCCGGTCTGGCGCGGCGAGGGCGAGTTCCTCACCCTGCTCAAGGCCGATCCGGAGGTGCGCGCGGCGCTCTCCGAGGCCGAGCTCGAGGAGAAGTTCGACCTCGGCTACCATCTGAAGCACGTCGACACCATCTTCCAGCGGGTTTTCGGCGAAGCGTGACGGCCGGGCGCCTTGCATGCTAATCTGGCCAGCAAGCTAGCCAGATCGGAGCGCGGTCATGAAGGTCGGCATTCTCGAGGCCAAGAACCAGTTCTCTGCGCTTGCCGAGCGGGCGGCCGCCGGCGAGGAGGTCATCGTGACAAAGCGCGGGGAACCCTTCGTGCAGATCGTTCCGATCCAGCGTCGGCATGATCCCGACGAACTGCGCCGGCGGATCGAGGCTGTTCGCAAGCGGTTCAAGGAAGAGGGCGTGACGTTCACCCTCGACGAGATTCGGGAACTGCGCGACGAAGGCCGCCGGTGAGTGCGGTCCTCGATGCCTCGATCACGGTGGCAGCACTGTCCCCGGACGAGCGTGGCGAATTTTCTGCGACCCATCTCGCGGTACTCACGCTCCCCGGCCTCGTCGTGCCACCGATCTGGGCACTCGAAGTCATGCACGTCTTCCGCCGCAAGGTTCAGCGCGGCGCCATCGGCCAGGGTGCCGCGGATCAGGCACTGGAGACACTCGCTTTCATCGCCGTGCAGACCCTCGATCTGCAGGCAGGCCATTGCTTCGACGCCATCGAACGCCTATCTCGACGACACCGGCTCAGCCCTTACGATGCCAGCTACCTCGACGCGGCCATGAGGGCCGGCCTGCCGCTCGCCACACTCGATCGGACCCTGATTTCAGCCGCGCGGCTGGAAGGCATTCCCGTGATTCCGGACTAGCCTGATGCGCACTGCCGACGCCGACATCCTCATCGTTCCCGGCTACACCAATTCCGCCGAGGATCACTGGCAGTCCCGCTGGGAGGCGAAGCTGCCCACGGCCCGGCGCGTCCATCTCGGCGACTGGCACAAGCCCGACAAGGACCGCTGGGTCGATAACCTCGCCACCGCCGTCGCCTCCTGCTCGCGTCCCGTCATCCTTGTCGGCCATTCGCTGGGCGTGGTGACGATTGCCCACGCCGCGCCGCTCTTTCCCAAGGGGTTGGTCGCCGGCGGCTTTCTCGTCGGCCTCCCCGACATCGAGGATCACGCCAACATCCCGGAGATCGAGCGCCATTTCGCGCCGGTCCCGCGCGATCCCCTGCCCTTCCCGTCGGTGCTGGTGGCGAGCCGCACCGATCCCCATTGCGCCTATCAGCGCGCCGAGGACTTCGGCTATTCCTGGGGCTCGGCGGTGGCCGATGCCGGCGATGCCGGCCACATCAACACCGCGTCCGGCCACGGTCCCTGGCCGGAAGGGCTGATGCGCTTTGCAGGCTTCCTGAAGGCGCTCGGCTGAGCGTCAGGCCGGCTTCGACGCCTGGTTGATGGCCCGGGCGACGAACCAGGCTACCGGGATGGCCAGCAGCACGCCGAGGCCAGCGGCCACCGGAATGGTGGACATGCCCTTGTCGTAGAGCGACGGGGTTGCGACCACGACGACCATGAAGGCGCCGGCGAACACGGTCGCCGCCAGCATGAACATCAGAATGAAGAGATTGCGCATGGAAAAGCTCCACCCAGGAGATCGGGGGCAGCTTCTCTTCGCATAGCCCAGTGGTCCCGCGCCTTAAGGCCGGTCAATCGCCGGCCTCGAGACGAGGACAATCCGTCAGCCGCGCACGACCTTCAATGCGGTCTGCGCGCCGCCGCGCACCATCAGGCTGTCGTTGATCAGAGTGATGAAACCCCAGCCTTCGGCGGCGAGCTCCTTCGCCCGTTCCGGGCTCGGGGCGTAGCAGCCGGTGAGCTTTCCGGCCTTCTTCGCCGCCGCCATGATCGTGGCAAAAGCGTCCTTCACCACCTGATGGTTCGGGTCGAGCTTCTCGCCCTTCAGGAGCGTGATGGAAAGGTCGGAGGGGCCGGCGAAGACGCCGTCGATGCCCGGCACGGCGAGAATGTCGTCCACCGCGGCCAGCGCCGCCGTCGTCTCGATCATCGCGAGGGTGACGGTCATCTCGTTGGCCTGACGCAGATAATCCTGCGGATTCATGCCGGTGAGCTGCTGGAAGCGGTTGCCGCCCCAGGAGCGGCCGCCGAGCGGCGGATATTTGACCGCCGAGACGAACTTCTGCGCGTCCGCCACCGAGTTGATCATCGGCGCGATGATAATCTCGGCGCCGACGTCGAGCAGCCGCGCGCCGTCGCCGAATGCGTCGAGCGCGATGCGAACGCCGGCCGGCTTGCCGGCATGGTTGACGGCCGAGATGCCGCGCATCGCCGACAGGAGGTCGATGGAGGAGTGCTGCATGTCGAAGGTGACGGCGTCGAAGCCCTCGCGCGCGACGTGATCGGCGATCAGCGGCTCGGGCATGCTCATCCAGGCGGTGAACAGGCTCTCGCCGGCGCGCAGGCGCTTCGCCAGCTCATAGGGCTTCGGTGTCTGGTGCATGCTCGTCCTCCCGTTGATTTTGAACGATTGAATGGACGCGAACCCCTGCCCCGTCAACGCCGCACCGGCGCGCATCTGCGTTGTTCCGGATGGAAACCGACACGCTTGCTAAACCTTAACGCTTTGCCGCCAGAATTCCGCCCGTCCCTGCGTGCAAGTCCTTTCTGAAGGTGCGTGATGCGTATCGCCTTCGACCCCCTGGCCGGCATGAAACTGAAGCTTCTCCCGCGCGCGGACCTCGCCACCCGGCCCCCGACTATTCTCGTTTTCGATTCCGGTCTCGGCGGGCTCACCGTCCATCGCGAACTCGTCCGCGCCCGCCCGGACGCGCGCTTCGTCTATTGCGCCGATGACGCCGCCTTTCCCTATGGCGGTCTTTCCGAGGACCATCTCGTCGCCCGCGTCCTCGCCGTGATGGAGCGGCTGATCGACGCCCACCGGCCGGATTGTGTGGTGATCGCCTGCAACACCGCCTCGACCCTGGTGCTGCCCCACCTGCGCGCCCGTTTCGACCTGCCCTTCGTCGGCACCGTGCCGGCCATCAAGCCAGCCTGCGAGCGCTCGGCGAGCCGCATGGTCAGCGTGCTGGCGACGCCGGGAACGGTGGCGCGCGACTACACGAAGGCGCTCGTCGCAGAATTCGGCGCAGGCTGCGCCGTCACCCTCGTCGGATCGCCCCGCCTCGCCGGTCTCGCCGAGGCCACCATGCGCGGCGAGCCGGCCGACACGGCGGCCATCGCGGCCGAGATCGCACCTTGCTTTGTCGAGGACGGCGGCCGGCGCACCGATGCCGTGGCGCTCGCCTGCACCCACTATCCGCTGCTCGCCGACATCTTCCGCGCGCTGGCGCCATGGCCAGTGGAGTGGATCGACCCGGCGCCGGCCATCGCCCGCCGGATGACGCAGATCCTCGGGCCGGCGCGCTCCGATGCCGCCACGCCGCAGGGAGCGCTCGCGCTGCTCACGGGCGGCGGGGCCGTTTCGCGCCTCGCCCAGGTTTTTTCGCGCTTCGGCCTGCCCGAAACCCGCGTCGAGCCGCTGCCGCTTCATTGACATTCGAGGGTGTCGCGGCTATGGACGCCGCTTCCTGACGGATCGCTTCACGGCGATGCGGCAGGTTTGCGCACCCGCGATCAACGTTCATGGTCGATCTGTCGT
>CAZEZD010000292.1:0-4284 GCA_964516115.1 uncultured Hyphomicrobiales bacterium | reverse complement strand
ACGCATCATCGTCGGCGAGGTCCGCGGCCCGGAGGTCTTCGATCTCCTGCAGGCCATGAACACCGGCCATGACGGCTCGATGGGCACCATCCACGCCAACTCGCCGCGCGAATGTCTGTCCCGCATGGAATCGATGATCGCCATGGGCGGCTATTCGCTGCCCGCCAAGACGGTGCGCGAGATCATCGTCGGCTCGGTCGACGTCATCGTCCAGGCGGCGCGCCTGCGCGACGGTTCGCGCCGCATCACCCACATCACCGAGGTTCTCGGCCTCGAAGGCGATACGCCGATCACGCAGGACCTCTTCGTCTACGAGATGCTCGGTGAGGACGAACACGGCAAGATCGTCGGCCGTCACCGTTCCACGGGCATCGGCCGGCCGAAGTTCTGGGACCGCGCCCGGTACTACAACGAGGACAAGCGTCTGGCCGCCGCGCTCGACGCCGCCGATGTCGGCGAGCCGATGAGCTGAGCCCATGCCGGAACTCGATACGCTTGCCATCATTGGACTTGCCGTCATCTGCGCCGGCGGCCTCGCCTATGCGCTGATCTATCCCCTGATGTCGGGAGAGGCGAAGGCCGACAAGCGCCGCGAGGCCGTGGCGCAAACCGCGGCCCGGCCGATCCGCGCCAAGGTCGACGACGTCAGCGCCAAGCGCGCCAGCGTCGAGGACACGCTGAAGGAACTGGAGCGCCGGCAGAAGAACTCGTCCAGGCCGCCGCTGCAGACCCGCATCGCCCAGGCCGGCCTCACCTGGTCGAACCGCAAGTTCTACGTCATCTCGGCGGCGCTCGGTGTCGTCGGCTTCCTGACGCCCCTGCTCATGGGGTTGTCGCTGCTGCCCGCGGCCGCCTGCGCCGTCGCCTTCGGGTTCGGCATCCCGCAATGGTTGCTGAACTTCCTCAAGAAGAGGCGCATGGTCGCCTTCCTCAACGAACTCGCCAATTCCGTCGACGTCATCGTCCGCGGCGTGAAGGCCGGTCTGCCACTGGGGGACTGCCTGCGCATTATCGCCCACGAGGCGCAGGAACCCGTCCGCGGCGAGTTCCGTTTCATCGTCGAACAGACGACCCTCGGAATTCCCCTCCACGAAGCGGTCATGAAGCTTTACGAGCGCATGCCGGTGCCCGAGGCGAACTTCTTCTGCATCGTCGTCTCCATCCAGCAGAAGGCCGGCGGCAATCTGTCGGAGACGCTCGGCAACCTCTCCAAGGTGCTGCGCGACCGCAAGAAGATGAAGTCCAAGATCGTCGCCCTGTCCCAGGAGGCGAAGTCGTCGGCGGCCATCATCGCCTGCCTGCCGCCGGCGGTGATGTTCTTCGTCTATATCTCGACGCCGCAATACATCTCGCTACTGTGGACAACCGACATGGGGCGGCTGCTGCTGGCCGGCTGCCTGTTCTGGATGTTCACCGGCGTCATGGTCATGCGCAAGATGATCAACTTCGACTTCTGATGGGAGGGCGGAAGCCATGCTGAAGCTCGTCATCGAGAAGCTCCACGACCGCGACTTCGTGATCCAGATGCTGATCGCCATCGCGGTCTGCGCCACCGTGCTGACCTTCGCCATGCCGCTGCTGGCCGGCGACAATCTCGGCCGCCGCATGAAGGCCGTCTCGGTCGAGCGCAACAAGATCCGCGAGCGCGAGCGGGCAAGGCTCGCAAAGGGCGAACGCATCAGCGTGCGTCGCACGCCGAAGGCCTGGATGATGCAGATCGTCGACGGCCTGCAACTCGGCAAGCACCTGGCGCAGGAAGAGGCGCGCGAGAAGCTGATCCAGGCGGGCTATCGCGGCCAGGCACCCTACATCGTCTTCCTGTTCTTCCGCCTCGTTGTGCCGATCGTCACCGCCCTGGCCACCCTCGTCTATCTCTTCGCCGTCAACGATCTCGGTCAGCCGACGGTTGTCCGGATCCTCGCCGCGCTGTTTGCCGCCTATGTCGGCCTGCAACTGCCGATGCTGTTCCTCAAGAACAAGATCGACAAGCGCAAGACCTCGATCCGCCGGGCCTTTCCGGATTCTCTCGACATGCTGCTCATCTGCGTGGAGAGCGGCATGTCGATCGAGATGGCGTTCAAGCGCGTCAGCCAGGAGGTCGGCACCCAGTCGATCCCGCTGGCCGAGGAACTGACGCTGACCACCGCCGAGCTCAGCTATCTGCAGGACCGGCGCATGGCCTACGAGAACCTGGCGAGGCGCACCGACCTCGACGGCGTGCGCGCGGTCACCATGGCGCTCATCCAGTCCGAGCGTTATGGCACGCCGCTCGCCCAGACGCTGCGCGTCATGGCGCAGGAAAACCGCGACATGCGCATGTCGGAGGCCGAGAAGAAGGCGGCGTCCCTGCCGCCGAAACTGACCGTTCCGATGATCGTCTTCTTCCTGCCCTGTCTCTTCGTCGTCATCATGGGTCCGGCCGCCATTCGCCTCACCGGCGCCAACTGAGCGTCAGGTGGGCCCGGCGCCCATCGGCATCGTCCCGAGGGCGGCCACTTCTTCCGCCGGCCCGGCACTTCTTCCGGGGCCGCCGGCGATGACCTTCGCCGTGGCGAGCCGGCGGTAGAGGTTGCGCGAGCGCCTGACGGGCCACCAGTCGTAGAAGAGAATCTGCGTCGGCCGCCAGTTCGCCACCCATCCGAACACCGAAATGCCGTCTCGGAGGCCCTCGCGCCAGCCATCGGGAAGGGGCGAATTGTCCACCGCCCGCGACAGCACGGTGCACAGGGCGAGCACGCAGATGCCGATGGCGAGCGAGATCACGCCGGTGCGGATCAGCTTGCGGAAATTCTGGTCCTCGCCCGCCGCCTGACGGGCGAAGTGCATTTGCAGCACATCCTGGAGCCGGGCGGTGTCCGCCGCGGTGGCCGGCTTGCCACGGATGCTGAGGGCGACGACGAACCGGCTTCGCCGCGGTGCGTACCAGGCCTCCGATGCGATGTATTGCGCCGCCGTCGTGTTCAGGCTGTTCTCGGTGAACGGAGACGGGTCGAACGTCGAGAAAAAATGCTTGACGTCGTGGACGTCGAGCGCGATCCGGCTCTGCCTTGCCATCACTTGTGTCCTCAATGGCCCGATCCGCGCCAGGATGACGGGACCGGCCCTTGCCGTCGAGAGCCGTCAGGCCCGCGCCAGACGTTCACGCCGCATCAGAAGCCAACCAACAATGGCGAGGTTCACCAGGTTCCACAGGATGCCGTTGACGAAGGCGGCGTGGTAGGAGCGGGTGATGTCGTAGATGACGCCGGAGATCCAGCCGCCGAAGGCCATGCCGAGCAGCGTCGCCATCAGCGCGATGCCGACGCGGGTGCCGGCCTCGCCGGGCGAGAAGTACTCGCGCACGATGATCGCGTAGCTCGGCACGATGCCGCCCTGGAACAGGCCGAACAGGATGGAGAAGATGTAGAGCGGCGTCAGCGCGTCCGAGGTCAGGAACAGGACGAGGGCCAGTCCCTGCAGCGCCGAGCCGAGCAGGAGTGTGGCGAGCCCGCCGATGCGGTCGGCGACGAAACCCGATCCGACGCGGCTGATGATGCCGAAGGCGAGCATCAGCGACAGCATCTCCGAGCCGCGCGCCACGCCGTAGCCGAGGTCGGCGCAATAGGCGACGATATGCACCTGCGGCATGGACATGGCGACGCAGCAGGCGACGCCGGCGACAGCCAGCAGCAGCGTCAGCATGTTTGGCGACAGGCCGAGCGCGGCCGGACTCGCCGAGCGCGCCAGGCTGGTCGAGCCCGCCGCGACGACAGGTGGCGGCCGGCGCAGGAGGAGGGCGAGCGGCAGCATCAGCACCACGACGGAGACGGCGATGATGAGATGCGTCGTCCGCCAGCCGACACTGTCCAGCGTGAAGCGCACGATTTGCGGCCAGACCGCCCCGGCGAGATAGTTGCCCGATGCCGCGATGGCGACCGCGATGCCGCGCCGCCGGTCGAACCAGAACGACACATGGGCGAGCAGCGGGCCGAAGACTGCCGCCGAGCCGAGCCCGATCAGCAGGCCGTGGGCGATGGCGAAAACGTAGATCGACGGCGACAGGGCCGCGGCGACATAGCCTGCGCACAGGAGAAGGCTGCCGCCGATGACGGGCGCCATGATGCCGTATCGGTCAGAGAAGCGGCCCATGAGCACGCCGCCGCCGGCGAATCCGAGCATGGCGAAAGTGTAGGGCAGCGAGGCCTCGCCCCGCCCGACGCCGAAATCGGCCTGAACGGCCGGCATGACGACCACCACCGACCACATGCCGACGCCGCCGATCGTGCCGAGGGCGAGCGCGATGGC
>CAZEZD010000291.1:0-4322 GCA_964516115.1 uncultured Hyphomicrobiales bacterium | reverse complement strand
TGTTCGATCAGGAGTTCGGGCGTCCCTATGGCCATGGCATCGCCGCCCTCGGGCTCGATCCTGGCCGTCTGGTGCTGGTGCGGGCGCGCACTGCGGAGGACGTGCTGAAGGCAGCCCACGAGGCGGCCCAGTGCGCGACCGTCGGCACCGTCCTCGCCGAGATCTGGGGGGCGCCGAAGGTCCTCGACCTGACCGCAAGCCGGCGCCTGTCGCTCGCGGCGGCGGCCAGCGGCGTCACCGTGCTCGTGACACGGGCCGATGCGGTGCCGGCCGCCTCCGCCGCCACCTCGCGCTGGCAGGTCCGCGCCGCCCTTTCGCAGGACAAGCAAGCCGGCCTGCCCGGGCTTCCCGCCTTTTCCGTCACCCTGCTGCGCCACAGGGCCGGCATTCCTTCCCGCGACTGGCCCATGGAGTGGGATCGTGAACACCGTCGCTTCCGCGAACGGACGGCGCTACCTGGCCGCCTGGATGCCCTTCCTGCCGACCGAGCGGTTGCGCCGGCTACAGAAGCCCTCCCATGGCCCGTCCAGCCGCCCCTGCCCTTCCGGCGTGCCGGATGACGTCCCGCTCGTGCTCACGGAGAAGGTGGCGGGCGCCCTGCGCATCGCAGCGGTCGACGCACGCGCCCGTAGCCTCGGCCTCCACCCCGGCCAGAAGCTCGCCGATGCCCGCGCCTGCGTACCGGACATCACGGCTCTGGAGCACGATGCCGCGGCAGACCGGCGGTTTCTCGAACGGCTGGCGGACGCGGCCGACCGCTACACGCCGCTCGTCGCCCTGGAGCCCCCCGAGGGGTTCATCCTCGACATTACCGGCTGCGCCCATCTCTTCGGCGGCGAGGCCCTGCTGCGCGAGGATCTCCTGCGCCGCCTCGCCAGCGCCGGCCTGACGGCGCGGGCGACCATCGCCGGAACGCCCGAGGCGGCCTCCGCCCTCGCCCGCCACGGCGCCCGCGCCATCGTCCCGCCGGGCGGCGAGACGCAGGCCGTCGCGCCCCTGCCCGTCGCGGCGCTCGGCGGCGATCCGGCCATCGTGCTGGCGCTCACCCGCGCCGGGCTGAAAACCATCGGCGACCTTGCCGCCCGGCCGAGCGAGATTCTGGTGGCCCGCTTCGGCGCGGCCCTGGCGACGCGGCTGCGTCGTCTCACCGGCTGGGAGGACGCCCGCCTGACGCCCCGCCGGGCGGTGGCGGCCTGCATGGTCGAGCGCCGCTTTGCCGAACCGGTGGCGCGGCGCGAGGATCTCCTCGCCGCGCTCGGCCTCATCCTCGGCAAGGCGGCCGCGACGCTGGAGGAGCGCGGCGAGGGCGGGCGGCTGTTCGAGGCGAGTGTCTTCCGCACCGATGGCGTCGTCCGGCGCATTGCGGTGGAGACCGGCCAGCCGTCGCGCGACCATGCCGCCCTCATGCGGCTCTTCGCCGAAAAGATGCACCTCCTCGACGACCCCTCCGATCCCGGTTTCGGTTTCGACCTGATCCGCCTGTCGCTGCTGCGCACGGAAGTCCTCGCCCCCCGCCAGGCCCGCCTCGACGGGCGCGGCGAGGCCGACACGGGAACGGTGGCGCTCATCGACCATCTCGTTGCCCGCTTCGGCCGCGACAGCGTGCTGCGCATCATCGACCGGCGCTCCCACATCCCCGAACGCGCCGAGACGGTGCTGCCCGCCATCGCCGTCGGCACCGGGCCGGCCTGGCCAGCCGTGCGCGCCACGCGGCCGCTTTCCCGGCCGCTGCAGCTCTTCGACCCCCCACAGCCGATCGAGACCCTCGCCGAGGTGCCGGACGGGCCGCCGGCCACCTTCCACTGGCGTCGCACCACCCACCAGATCGCCCGCGCCGAAGGGCCCGAGCGCATTGCCGCCGAATGGTGGCGCGACGGGGAAGGTGCGCTCACCCGTGACTATTACTGTCTCGAGGATCGCGACGGCCGGCGGTTCTGGGTGTTCCGCCAGGGCCTCTACGGCACCGAGACGGCGGCTCCCCGCTGGTTCGTCCATGGCCTCTTTGCGTGAGGCGCCCATGGCCTATGCCGAGCTTGCCACCCACACCAATTTCTCCTTCCTGCGCGGCGCGTCCCATGCCCGCGACCTGGTGCTGACCGCGCTGCTGCTCGGCCACACTGGCATCGGCATCGCCGACCGCAACACGGTGGCTGGCGTGGTGCGCGCCTATGCCGTGCTCAAGGAGATCAGAACGGAAGGCCTCATACCGCCGGACAAGGTGCGCGAGGGATCATCGCCCGGCGAGTTCGTCTGGATCGAGAACCCGCAGGCCGAGGCCTTCGGCTTCACCCATGCACAGTTCAAGGCGGCCGCGGAGCGCTTCCAGCTGGCGGTCGGCACCCGCTTCGTCTTTTCCGACGGCGCTCCCGACATCGTCGCCTACCCGGCGAACCGGCGCGGCTGGGCGCGGCTCTGCCGCCTGCTCACCACCGGCAACCTGCGTGGCGGCAAGGGCGAATGCCTTCTCACCCTCGACGATCTCCTCGCCGATACGCGCGACCTCCTGCTGATCGCCATGCCGGACAGCAACATCGAGGCGCTGGCCTCCACGCTGGGCAGACTCGCGGAGGTGGCCGGCGGCTCGGTCTGGCTGGGCGCGACCATGGGCCGGCAGGGCGACGACCGGCGCCGGCTCGCCGCCCTGAAGCGCATCAGCGGGGCGACGGGCGTGCCGCTGATGGCCATCAACGACGTACTCTATCATGCACCCGGCCAGCGCGACCTGCAGGACGTGCTCACCTGCATCCGCGAAGGCGTCACCATCGACGACGCCGGCCTGCTGCTCGAGGCCAATGCCGAGCGGCACCTGAAACCGGCCGCCGAGATGGCGCGGCTCTTTGCGGATTGCCCGGAGGCGATCGCCGAGACGCAGCACCTCTTGGCCCGTGTCGACTTCACCCTCGGCGAACTCAGGTACGAATATCCCGACGAGCCGGTGCCTCCCGGCTGGACGGCCCAGGCCTGGCTTGAGCACATCACCTGGCAAAGGGCGGAGACGCGATATCCGCAGGGCATCCCCGACAAGGTGCGTGACCTGATCCGGCAGGAGTTCGCCCTCATCGCCGAACTCGGCTATGCCCGCTACTTCCTCACCATCGTCGACATCGTCCGCGTCGCGGAGAACAGGGGCATCCTCTGCCAGGGGCGCGGATCGGCAGCCAATTCCGCCGTCTGCTACGCGCTCGGCATCACCGCCGTGGACCCGGCCGAGCACGACGTCCTCTTCGCGCGCTTCATCTCCTCGGAGCGCCGCGAGCCTCCCGACATCGACGTCGATTTCGAGCATGAGCGGCGCGAGGAGGTCATCCAGCACATCTACGGGCGCTATGGCCGCGAGCGCGCCGGCATCGCCGCCACCGTCATCAGCTACCGGCCACGCAGCGCCATCCGCGAGGTCGGCAAGGCGCTCGGTCTCACCGAGGACGTCACCGGCCGCCTCGCCGGCATGGTCTGGGGCAGTTGGGGCACCGAGATCGGCGACAGCTACATTCGCTCCGCCGGCCTAGACCCGCAGAACCCCGCCATCCGCCGGGCGGTCGATCTCGCCACCCGCCTGCTCGGCTTTCCACGGCATCTCTCCCAGCATGTCGGCGGGTTCGTGCTTGCCCGCGGCCGGCTCGACGAAATGGTGCCCATCGGACATGCAGCCATGGAGGACCGCACCTTCATCGAATGGGACAAGGACGACATCGGCACGCTCGAACTGATGAAGGTCGACGTGCTGGCCCTCGGCATGCTCACCTGCATCCGCAAGGCCTTCGACCTCATCCGCGCGCACGAGGGCGAGGATCTCGACCTGGCCACGGTCCCGCAGGCGGATGCGCGCGTCTACGACATGCTCTGCCGGGGCGATTCCATCGGCGTCTTCCAGGTCGAGAGCCGGGCGCAGATCAACATGCTGCCGCGCCTGAAGCCGCGCGAATTCTACGATCTGGTCATCCAGGTCGCCATCGTCCGCCCCGGTCCCATCGAGGGCGACATGGTGCATCCCTATCTGCGCCGCCGCAGCGGCATCGAGCCGGTAAGCTATCCCTCGCCCGCACCCGGGCATGGGTCGCCCGACGAACTCTACCAGGTGCTGCGCAAGACCTATGGCGTACCGCTGTTCCAGGAGCAGGCCATGCGCCTCGCCATGGTGGCGGCGAAATTCACCGCCGACGAGGCCAACGGCCTGCGCCGCGCCATGGCGACCTTCCGCAATGTCGGCACCATGCATCGCTTCGAGACGCTGATGGTCAGCCGCATGGTGGCGCGCGGCTATGATCCGGCCTTCGCCCAGCGCTGCTTCGACCAGATCAAGGGCTTCGGCAGCTACGGCTTTC
>CAZEZD010000290.1:0-4348 GCA_964516115.1 uncultured Hyphomicrobiales bacterium | reverse complement strand
ACAAGTACATCGCCACGGGCAAGCCGATCTACGGCATGAACCGCGGCTCGGTCGGCTTCCTGATGAACGAATATGCCGAGGACGGCCTGGTCGAGCGCATCTGGAACTCCGAGCGTTCGGTGATCCACCCGCTCGCCATGACGACCATCGACATCCATGGCGAGCGGCAGGACGCGCTCGCCATCAACGAGGTGTCGCTGCTGCGCCAGACCTCGCAGGTGGCCAAGCTGCGTATCAGCGTCGACGGCCATCCACGCATGGACGAGCTCATCGCCGATGGCGTGCTGATCGCCACCCCGGCCGGCTCGACCGCCTACAATCTCTCCGCCAACGGGCCGATCCTGCCGCTGAACGCGACGCTTCTCGCCCTCACCCCGATCTCGCCGTTCCGCCCGCGCCGCTGGCGTGGTGCGTTGCTTCCCGACCGGGTGGCCCTCACCATCGAGGTGATGGAATCGGCCAAGCGCCCGGTCAGCGCCACCGCCGACCACCACGAGGTGCGCGACGTCGCCACCGTCTCGGTGGAGATGGACCGGACGAAGTCCATGGTCCTGCTGCACGACCCCGGTCACTCGCTGGACGAGCGCATCCTGCGCGAACAATTCGGCGCCTGAAGCGCACCGGAAGCATCAGACTTAACGCTTCGCTAATGGCCGCACGCTAAAGTGGCGGTGATGATCCGCATCGATTTTAACCGGCTGCGCTTTCTGGTGATCGACGACAACGCGCACATGCGCCGCATCGTCCGCACCCTGCTGCACGGCTTCGGCGCGCGCGAGGTGTACGAGGCGGAAGATGGCGCGGCAGGGCTCGAGGCGTTCACGCACTACATGCCGGATATCGTCATCACGGACTGGTCGATGCCCATCTTCGACGGGCTGGAGCTTACCAGCATGATCCGCCAGCCCGGCGCCAATGCGAACCCCTATGTGGCCATCATCATGCTGACCGGCCACTCGGAGAAGAAGCGCGTGCTGGAATCGCGCGATGCCGGCGTCACCGAATTTCTCGCCAAGCCGATTTCGGCCAAGGCGCTCTACCAGCGCATCCTGAACGTCGTCGTCAATCCGCGGCCGTTCGTGAAGACCAAGACCTTCTTCGGCCCCGACCGCCGCCGCAACCACGGCACGAGCTATGTCGGTCCGGAACGCCGCAAGGGCGAAAAGGCGGAAATGATCAAGGTCCAGCCCTTGCTGGACAAGACCAAGACCAGCATGTGACGGGGCGCGTGATGGCCAAACCACCAGCAACCAAGCCGGCGATCTCGAAGGCCGGCAAGAAGGGCGGGCTCGACGAGGCCTCCATCGCGGCCTTTCACGACCACGAGATCGTCACCCCGAAGCGCAACCTGAAGGGCTTCGGCCGCAAGGCCAATATCAAGGTCGACGAATTCGGCTTCGACATGGAGGCGATCGAACGCGCCGAGGCGGCGCTCGCCGAGCTTTCCAGCGAGTTCGACGACTGGATGGAGAAGGAGGTCGAGCGCCTGACGAAAGCCCGCGACGCCGTCGCCGGCCAGGGCATCGACGCCGACACGCGCGCCAGCGTCTATACGGCCTCGCACGACATCAAGGGCGAAGGCGCCACCTTCGGCTATCCGCTCGCCGCGCGCGTCGCCGAAAGCCTCTGCCATCTGCTCGACGGCATCGCCGACGACGACCGCGTGCCCGCCGACCTCGTCATCCAGCATGCCGACGCCATCCGCGCCATCGTGCGCGAGAACGCCAAGGGTCCGGACCATCCGGTGGCGATCGCCCTGTCGCAGCGCCTGACCGAGGCCACCACCGAGGTGCTGATCGCCATCAACGGCTCGCCGTCGATCGCGCCCTGAGGCTCTCCCGTTTCGCCTGATGGCCCTGAGGCTGTCCCGTTCCGCCTGATCGCAGCAAGGGCCGTAGCCCTGCATGACCGACATGCGTCCTTCGAGGCTCGCCTCCGGACGATGCAGGCCGGCGCCCTCTTCATTTCGAAAAGACGGCCTTCGATCCCGCCGACTCAGGCCGCCGCCACCATCGGGAAGGCCACCGCCTCGTCGTCCAGCGCCTCGTTGCCGGCGATGAGATCGCGGGTGAAGGCGCGGGCCTCGTCGCGGGCGGCCTCGGCGGCAAAGCGGCGGAGCTGGGCCAGCAACTGGTCGAGGTCTCCGTCGGCGAGCGGTGCATAGGCGGTCAGCACGCGCTCCACCATGCGGCGGCGCAGATGGGCATCCCCTCCCCGCTGGCCGAAGGCGCCATCCTCGTGCCAGGCCTCAAGGGCGGCGCGGAAGGCCGGATAGGTCGAGGCCGGCAGGCCGGCGCGGTCGTAGAGGGCGCGGAAGCCGGCGCCGCGGCGATCGTGAACGAGGCCCGAGGCCTGGCGCAGCGACAGGCCCGCCAGTTCCGCCAGCGCCTCCTCGAAGAGCCGCACATGGCCAGAGAGCAGCGCGCGGAGCACGAGACCCGTGGAGAGTTGCCCCGACTGGCGCAGATGACGAACAAGCGGGCTCAGCCCCTCGCCGCGGCAGGCGGCGGCGATGGCGACGGTCGCCTTGTCGGAAGCCTCGCGGACGATGCGGGCGGCGCGGTCCTCGGGAAGCCAGGCGCGGCCGGCGACGAAGCTGGACAGGGCCGTGGACAGTTTCACCACCAGCGCCTGGCGGGCGCCGGGCGACAGGTCTTTGCGGGCGAAGAGCGCCTCGCGGATGTCGGGATCCTCGCCGAAGCGCTCGATGATGCGGTCGATGGAGAAGGCCGGCACGGCCGCAGTGTCGACCGACACAACGGCGAGGCAGGACTCGAGGCAGCCGACCTCGGCGATGGCGGCCGCCACGGGGGCCGGCACATGCTCGCGGCGGGAGACGGCATATTGCACCAGCGGCTCGCCGGCGCCGACGAGGTCGACGAGTTCCGCATCGAGCAGCAGCGGCGAATGGCGGGCGACGATGGAGGCGATTTCCGCCTGGTCCTGCAGGAGGCCGACAACGACGGTGTGGGGGGCATCCTCCGACGCGGCCAGCGCCTCGGCCAGCGCCCGGCGCACGAGGGGCGAAGGATCGTCGAGCAGCATGACCATGGCCGCTTCCGCCGCCGCCCGGTCCTCGATGCCGAGATCGGAGTGCAGATAGGCGCGGGCGAGCGCCGAGGTCGCATCCGCCCTGTCGCCGGCCGGGGCGGTCTGGATCCACCGCAAGAAGTGACGAACGATCATTGCATACGCCTGAACGGAGGCCGGAACGGGTGCCGGGGCGATGCTCCCCCTGCTGCCATCAGGCTAAGGTGCGGCGCTTAACAAAGCGTTCACCATGCCCGTTAGGCGCCTGTTCACCATGAGCATCAGCGGCGGATGTCGGGGCGCAGGAAGCTCGACAGGTCCATCGGCTGGTTCGACGGGCGGCGGACCGTCTCGACGCGCACCGGATAGAAGGGCCCGCCGACCGCCGGAGCGGACGTGGCCGGGCTCGTCGCGGGTGACGACAGGGCCGTCGCCAGATTGACCTGCCGGGCGGCGGTCGCCGCATCGCGGCCGATCGACGTCCAGGTCGCGGCGACGAAGGCATTGATAGGGCCGCCGCCGCCGGCGAACAGCGAGTGGAAGGGGCGTGTCGGATCGACGTTGATCCTCGGCACCGCCGACCAGCCGCTGGCCTGTTCCTGCGCGGCGGTCGCGGTCGCCACGGTCTGCGCCGCCGGGGTCGTGCCTGTCGTGGCCGCGACCGTCGTCGACTGGCCGGAGGAGAGGACCTGATAGACCTCGGCGATGGTGCGCGGCCGTCCCTGGTCGAAGAAGATGCGGCGGTTGGCGCCGGCCGCATCCGGGAACAGCCGGGCGGCGGTCGCCTGCGGATTGGACTGGTTGGCGTTGATCAAACGCGCGGCGCCCCCCGACCCGAGGAAATGCGCCATGTAGAGTTCGCCCTCGGTCGGGTTGCGACCGGTGGCCGAGCGCAGTTCCGCGGCGTTGCGGTTGGTGAAGGCGCCGGCCATCAGGGCCGAGACGGCGGGATCGTCGCGCAGGGCGAGGATCTGCTGGCGGGCGGCGGGATCGGAGACCGTCGGCCGGCCGCTGGGGTCGCGGCCGATCTGCTCGGCGAAGCGCTCAAGGCCGAGGTTGCGGCCCTCCTCGCGCACCATGGTGAGCCAGGTGGAATCAATGAACTGATAGAGCCCGCGGGCGCTGGAGGTCGGCGCCTGGGCCGTCGGCTGCAGGCTCGATTCGCGCCGCGCCGTGCGCAGCAGGTAGTCGAAGCCTGTGCCGGTCTTCTGCGCGGCGGCCTGGATGGCCGACATGACACGGGCAACGCCCGCTTCGGCCGCCGTGGTCGGGCGGCTCTGCGGTTCGGCGGATGAGCGGAAGAGAAACATCTCGGCTA
>CAZEZD010000289.1:0-4351 GCA_964516115.1 uncultured Hyphomicrobiales bacterium | reverse complement strand
GGATCTCGAGGCCGATCACCACCTCCCAGTCGCCGGTGGCGCCGGGGATGAGGTTTTTCGGATTGGCATGAGCGGTCATGGGCGGGCCCGGCGATGAAGGAGATGCGCTTGGGTAGCCCAACGGGGCGCCAGCGGGCAAGTGGCCGTCCGCGATCGCGCGAAACCACTGTCCATTGCCGACTGCCCATCGCCCTCGATCAAAGCGGCGTCGATCCCCGCCCGACATACAGGATCGGGCCTGTGGGACGCCCGGTCGGGGAGCCCCCCGCCGGCTCCAGCGTGATCTCGTAGAGTTGGCTGTCGACCGGCCGCGGCATGCCCGATGTCCTATAGTCGCGCGCCTCCGCCCGCGGCATGAGGCCGACCGAGCGCGGACCGACCTGTCGGTCCCACAGGGTCCAGACCTGCAGCACCCGGCCTTCGGGCACCGGAATGGCGCGCAGCGGCACCACCCTCACCCGCCCGTCCGCGAAGGCCTCGACGATGGCGCCCGCCTCGCTGGTGTTGGGGGCGATCAGCACGGCGACGACGGTCGGCCGGTCGGCGCGATCGAAGGGCTGGGCGACGAGCAGGACGGCCATGACGAGGGCCGCGGCCGCACTGGCGAGCGAGGCCCAGCGCAGCGCAGCGGCATTCTGCCAGAGCCGGGAAAGGACGCCGGGGCTTTCGGTGACCACGGGCCGCGCAGCGCCGATGGCCGCCTCGATGGAGCGCCAGAGGCCGTCCGAGGGGGTCAGTCGCGTCGCCGTCTCGTCGAGCGCGAGCAGGCGCTGGCTCCAGTCGGCCACCGCGCGCCGAGCCTCCGCATCCGTGGCGATGCGACGCTCGAAGGCGTCCTGCTCCTCGGCCGACATCAGGCCCGCGACATATTCGCCAGCCGTGGCGATGAGATCGTCGGTCACCCCATGCACTCGCGGAGTGCGAGGAGCGAGCGACGGATCCACGCCTTCACGGTGCCGAGCGGCACGGCCAGCCGGCCGGCGATCTCGCCATGCGAGAAGCCGTCCACATAGGCCATCAGCAGGCTGGTGCGGCGGCGGGCCTCGAGCCCCTCCAGGCAGCGGCGCAGCGCGTGACCGTCGGGCAGGCGCTCTGCCGCCGCGAAGGCTTCGACGGCGGAGCCGGAGTCTTCGGGCACTTCGTCGACGAGGTCCTCGCGCCGGCCGCTGCGCAGCGTGTTGATCGCCTGATTGCGGACGATGGCGTAGATCCAGGCCTTTGGCGGGCCGAGGGCCGGGTCATAGCGGTGGGCGTTGCGCCACACCTTGACGAAGGCCTCCTGCACGACCTCCTCGGCCAGTTCGCGCCGCTTCACGATGCGCGCGGCGACACCGATCATCGACGCGCATTCGCTCTCGTAGATCATTCTCAGCGCAGCCTTGTCGCCGCCCGCGCTACGCGCGAGCGCATCCCTGAGATCGACGGTGACCGACGCCATGGAGCCTCCCGAACCATGCAGTCATGGGTTCTACACGACGGGGCGCGATTTGGATGCGACAGGCTGTCGCTCACCTGCAGATTTTCTCCGACCGAGGCATCCGACCCCGATGGCCGGGCGTAAACCGAGCGGTGGATACCCCCCCCACCTCGGGCCGAAGGCCGCGCCCCCCGTCGCCGCGGCCCGCGGCGGCGCCCGCGCAAATGCGGACGCCGCCAGCCCTAAGGCTGGCGGAAGCGCCGCATGATCGGGTCGATGATATTGGAGTAGTCGTCGGTCCAGCCGCGGAAGCCTACAGGCACGGCGAGCGGTCGCCATTCGGGAGCCGTAGCCGCCGGACCCATCGCCTGCACGTCGCGCGCCACCATAGCCACCATCGACGTCCCCGTCAGCGTCTCGCGGATGCCCCCGCCCTCAGCCACGATGTGGCGGATGCCGCCGGTCAGGCCATGGGCTTCTGCTGACGCGGCCACGACCGGGCGCAGGTCCATGTTGCGGTTGGTGATGTGGAAGACGAGCGCCCCGCCCGGCGCCAGCTTCTCGACATAGCCGGCGAAGGCCTCGCGCGTCAGCAGATGCACCGGAATGGCGTCGGAGGAGAAGGCGTCGATGATGATCAGGTCGAAGCGCCCCTGCTGGTCGGCGAGCGTCAGGCGGCCATCGCCGATGACCACCGGAGCGTCCGGCGCGCAGCGGGTCAGCGAGGAGAACAATCTGTCGTCGCGGGCGATGCGCACGACGACGGGATCGATCTCGAGGAAGGTCCAGGCGTCTCCGGGCTGGCTGTAGCAGGCGAGCGAGCCGACCCCGAGGCCGATGGCGGCGATGCGCAGCGGCCGTCCGGCGCGGGCCGTGCGGACTGCGCTGATCGCCTCGGCGAAGGGGCCTGCGCGATGGTAGTAGCTCGCCGGCTCCGGCCGCCCCTCGATGACCGTGCCATCGGGATGGCGCACCCGCTCGGCGCCGTGAACGGTGACGCCGTGGACCAGCAGGCGCCCCTGCCCGTTCGCCGTCTCCTGCACTTCGTGGACGGCGAAGAAGGACCGCTCGCGCGCCAGCGTGCCCGCAGGCATGACCGGCGCCTGGCTCACCGCGAAGAAGGCGAGCGCGCCCGCCAGCAGCATGGCCGGCTTTTCGCGGCCGAGCAGCACCGTCGCGGCCACACCGCAGACGACGAACAGATAGGCGATGACGGGCAGCGCCTTGAAGGTGACGCCCGTGGCCGCCTGAAGCGCCATCAGCGCGGCCAGCGCGGCGGCGGCCAGGGAGGTGCGCTGCCAGCCGAGCCGCGCCAGCGCCGCGCCCATGCCGGGACGGCACAGGACGGCTGCGACCACGAGGATCGGGTATTCGAGGATGGTGCTGAACAGGACCGGCGCGGCGAGGCTGGCGAAGATGCCGCCGATAACGCCGCCGACCGACAGCATGACGTAGAACTCGGTCAGATGGGCGGCAGCCGGACGGCGGCGGTAGAGCTCGCCATGGCAGACCATGGTGGCGACGAAGAAGAAGCCGACGTGCAGCGCCGCCGCCAGCGGCCAGGGCACCTTGGCGCTGAGCACCATCGCGAAGACGACGCCGACCAGCATGAGCGGCTGGACCGCCACCATGGCCCGGTGAAGCCCGGCGCCGCCGTCGCGGAAGGCGAGCACGAAGGTGAGCAGGAACAGCGCCAGCGGCAGCACCCAGAGGAGCGGCACGGCGGCGACATCGGTGGACAGGTGCGCTGTCAGCGCCACCAGCAGTCCCGAGGGAACGGCGGCAAGGCCGATCCACGTCAGCCGGTCGGCCCAGGCGACCGGCGTGGCGGGGCGGCTCGACGGAGCCGGCGCCGCCTGCGCCCGGACGGTCCGGGCGAGGATCAGGCCGGCCAGCGTGATCAACCCGCCAAGCACGGCGAAACCGCCCGCCCAGACGGCCGACTGGATCTTCAGCGGCAGAAGCGGCTCGATGACGAAGGGATAGGACAGCAGCGCCAGGAAGGAGCCGAGATTGGAGGCGCCGTAGAGGAAGTAGGGATCGGCAGCGTCGCGGTGGCCGGTGCGGGCGAACCAGGCCTGCAGGAGGGGCCCATTGCCGGCGATGGCGAAGAAGGGCAGCCCGACCGAGGCCGTGAACAGGCCGATGAGCCACAGCGCCTCGCCCTCGGCCGGAGGACGCCCCCAGCCCGGCGCCAGCGCGATTGGCAGGGCGAGCGCGAAGACGACCGCCATCATGGCGAGATGAACGAGGGCGGCGCGACGGGGATCGAGCAGGCGGTTCAGGAGATAGGCGTAGCCGTAGCCGGCGAGCAGCACGCCCTGGAAGAAGACCATCGCCACCGACCAGACCGCGGGCGTGCCGCCGAGCACCGGCAGCACCATCTTGGTGAACAGCGGCTGCACGGAGAACAGCAGGAAGGCCGAGACGAAGATGGCGAGCGCGAAGAGTGGCAGCGCGGCGAGCCGGGCGAGGCTCCCCTGCCCGGCAGGCGCGTCGAGGGTGGGATGGACGGAAGACATCGGGCGTCCCGGAGCGTGAGCGTTCGACCGACCATCGCCGATGAGCCTTAAAGTCCCGTGTAGGCGGTACCGCAGCGGAACCGGCATCTGCGGAGGGCTAGCCGGTGCGCCCGCCGGCAATGCGGCGCGCCCAGAAGCGACAGGCGAAGCCACCCGCCAGGGCCCCGAGACCCATGGCGGCGAGATAAGCGATCTTGAACGCCGGGTCGCCCGCACGCCAGGCGAGGGCGACATAGACCGCCATCAGCACAGCCAGCGCCCACAGCACCCACCCGAAGACCGTCAGGGCGGCGATGGCGACGGCCCGGGCGGAGATCATGGGCTCACCCCCACCAGCGGTCCGAAACCGGGAAGCGCCCCTTGGCCTTCTCGATGACGCTCGCCACCGAGAACAGCGTCTCCTCGTCGAAGG
>CAZEZD010000288.1:0-4364 GCA_964516115.1 uncultured Hyphomicrobiales bacterium | reverse complement strand
GGACCGCCTTCGGCCGGCCGCCCGGCCTCTACGGCGACCTCGACATCAAGCACGGCATCCACGGCGGCGACGTGGAGACCTCGCTGATGCTGCATTTCCGGCCAGACCTCGTCGACATGTCGGAGGCGAAGCTGTTCGAGCCGGTCATGGTGTCGATGGAGACGGAGTTCACCTATCTGCGCCCCACCGTGAATCATGCCTTCGGCTGGATGGCGCAGGACATCCATCCAGACGGTGCCGCAGGCGACGCCTCGCTGGCGACGGCCGAGAAGGGGCGGGCGACAGCCGCCTTCCAGGCGGGCGAATTCGTCAAGCTGCTCGCCGACATGGCGCGGTTCGATATCGGACGGCTCTACCAGCCGACGGCGTGACGTCGCTGTTGATCTCGTGGCCCGGTCCGGGCCACGATCATGCACGGATATCGACGGAGGACGGCATGCACACTGTGATCGTGATCGGAGCCGGCCTGGTTCTCCTGGCCGTCACGACACTTGCCGTCCGCATGTTCGGGGCCGACGGCTGGATGATCCCGAAGATCGTGCTTCCGCTGTGGCTGCTGGCCTCGCTGGTCAACATGTGGGTGGGTGTCACCCGGGCGGGTTATTCCGTGGCGGTCGAGACGCCCATCCTGCTCGTCGTGTTCGGCATCCCGGCGGCGCTGGCGATCTTCGTCGGCTGGAAGTTCTCCTGAAGGCGCAGCCTCCGCTCAAGCCCAGCATCAGCTGGCGTCACCGCCATAGCGCCATGATGCCGCGACCGCGCCGACCCTATTCGACGAGGTCGTCGGCGTCGGGCCGGCGCAGGTCGAAGGCGAAGACGCGCGTCACGGCGTCCGGCGTACGGCCCTCGAGGCTGAAGCAGCGCCAGTGGACGTCGCGCATCTGGCCGTGGCGGAAGGCCACCACGGAATGCCCATGCAGGGTCTCGGCCGAGGCGAGCGCGCCGCGCACGATGCTGACCAGTTTCGGCGAGATCAGCTCGGCCAGGTCATAGACATTGCGGCGGACGACCTGGCGCCGCTCGGTGACCTGCCCGAACTTCAGGAAGGCCGGATTGCAGTTGAAGACTGTTCCGTCGCGGGCCAGCACCAGCGTGCAACTGGGCGAGTGCATCAGGAACGCGTCAAGGTTGGCGACGAGATGGCCGATCTGGTCTTCTTGTTGATGTTCCCTCTCGGTATCGCGATACAAGCCCGCGAGGATCGGTCGCCCGCTGATCCATCGGAGAACGCAGACCGACTCGATCTGGCTGTTCGCATGGTCCCGGTCGTCGAAGGAGAAGATGTCGGGGCCGGCGGCCCCGGTATCGATGGCCGTCTTGATGTGGGTGCGAAACTTGGCGGCGTCGGCGTCGCCGGCCTGTCCCAAGAGGGCGGAAAGCGTGCCGGTGATCGCGACGACGCGGCCGTTCGGATCGACCGTCTCCCATCTCACCCGTTCGCTCTTCAGATCGATCGACCAGGAGTGGATGCCGAGCCGCGACAGAAGCTCGCTGTGCCTCGGCGCCAGCGGCGCGTCGCCGGGAGCGAGCGGCGGGCTCGCAATGTCGGACCGCTGGATGTCGGCGGGTCCCGTCGAGAGATGCAGGGACATGGGCGCACCCTTTCCTGCGATGAAGTCTAGTTTCGATGATTAAACCATTCGAGAAAAAACAATGAAAACAATTCGCTAACGCCAGTATCAGTGGCGCGGCCGGTCATCTCGCGGAGAGATGGCGCGGCTCACGCGCCCAGCGGCTTGACGTCGACCGCCACCGCGATGTCGTGGTCGCCGGAGGCGATGACGACGCCGCCGTTCGGCGCGACGTCGACGAAGTCGCGGCCGATGGCGAGAACGATGTGGTCCTCGCCGACGATGAGACCGTTGGTCGGGTCGAACCCCCACCAGCCGAGCGCCGCGCCGCACCACACGGAAACCCAGGCATGGGTCGCGTCGGCGCCCTCGAGGCGCTCCTTGCCGGCCGGCGGGATGGTGCGCAGGAAGCCGGAGACATAGGCCGCCGGCAGGCCGAGCCCGCGCAGGCCGGAGATCATGATGTGGGTGAAGTCCTGGCAGACGCCCTTGCGCATGGCGAAGGCCTTCGCGGCAGGCGTGGAGGTGTCGGTCTCGCCGGGGGCATAGTCGAAATCGGCCTGGATGCGGCGGGCGAGGTCGAGCGCCGCCTCGATGATCGGGCGGCCGGGCGGAAAGGACGCGCTGGCATAGGCGCGGATCGCCGGGTCACGCGGAACATAGGTCGAGGGGAAGAGGGCGTGGACGGGCGAGTGCGGCGACATGTCGGCGCTGGCGAAGGCGGTCTCGCGGACGCGCTCCCAGGGCGGGTCCATGCCGGGCAGGGGGCGGCTGCGGCCTTCGACGGTGATGCGGGCGCTCATCTCGATCTTGAGTTCGCGATGCGGCCGGTCGAGGTCGAGGAAGATGCGGTTGTTGCCGAAGAAGTCGATGTCGTCGCGCCGCCCGGACGGTTCCGGCGAGATGGCAAGGCGGCACGATTCGACGCTCTGTCCCGGACGGTCCACCGGCACGATGCGCAGCACGTGCTGAGCGAACACCACGGGCCGGGCGTAATGGTAGTCGGTCACCTGGCGGACGTCGTAGATCATCAGAACAGCTCATTTGCGGCGGCGCCGAGGGGCCGTGCGCCGTCGCGATGCGTGAAATAGCGTTCGGAAATCTCGTCGGAGACGGCCGAGAGCCGCTGTTCGATGGCGAGGATGTGGCGCGCGTCGAGCGAATGCGCATCGGCGGTCTGCAGATCGACCCGCGCGCGTGCGATCAGCTTTTCCGGAACGTTGAGACGGCCGTCGGCGACATGATCCGGCAGGTGGGCGAGATGGTCGGCGAGGCGCTCGACCTGGAAGGCGACCGAGCGCGGATTGTTCGGGTCGAGAATGACGAGGTCGAGGACGGGCGCGCGCGCGGCGATCATGACGTAGCGGCGGCGGTAGGTGATCTGGCTGTCGGCGAGGCCTAGCAGCAGGTCGAACCCGGCCGTTCCCGCCTTGGCGTCGGCGAAGGTGCGGGCGAAGCGGCAGACGGCGAGCGCCCGCTCGATCCGCTTGCCGATCTTCATGAAGCGCCAGCCGATGAGCTGGTTCATGTTCTCCTGGGTCAGGCCGGAGAACACGGCCGCGAGCCTGAGCCCGGCTTCGATGCGGTCGAAGGCGCCGACCTCCGGCTTGTTGCCCCTGTCCGCGAGGTGAACCATGTCGTTGATCGTCTTCCAGGCATCCGGCGAGAACCGGTCGCGGATGACCGAGGCCGCATTGAGGGCCGATCGCGACAGCGACAGGAGCCCGCCGGACGATGGCCCGTGCAGGGCAATGCCGGCAATGGCCTGGGGATCGCCGATGCTGCGCTCCTTGGGCAACGCCTCCCAGGCGGTGAGCAGTTCCACCAGCCGCTTGACGACCTCGGCGCTCATGGCCTCGCCGCTGCCGACCTGGTCGCCGAGAGCCCGCAGCAGGCGAAGGGTCTGTTCGGCGCGCTCCATGTAGCGGGCGAGCCAGAACAGGTTGTCCGCGGCCCGGCTCGGCAGCGAGGCCGTCGCCCGCCGGAGCTCGATCTTGTCCGGCGTCGGCAGGAGGGTCGTCTCCTCGACGGGGCCGTCGGAGAGGACGCAGACATCGGCCGAACTGCCGTCGCGCTGCATGGTGACGGCGCGGGCGTCGATCCGGTCGCCGATGCGGCAGAGCCCGCCGGGCATGACCTCCCAGTGGTCGCCGATCTTGGCGAGGAACAAGCGCAGAATGAACGGCCGGGGTTCGAGATAGCCGTCGCGCCACACCGGCATGGTGGAGAGCTGCACCACCTCCTGGGCGACGAAGTCCGAGCCCCGGACGCGGATTTCCTCCGACAGCCTGAGCCGCGCCTCGGCGGACAGGCTGGAGGCGAGCACAGCTCCCTCCGGCAGCAGGCCGGGGATGGACTGGCTGAAGGCCGGGGCGATGACGAAGGATTCGAGGTCGGCAATGACCGCCCCGCGCTCGATCGGCTGGCCGCACCACCAGGTGGCGACGTGGGGGATGGCGAGATCCCGGCCGTTCCGCGCCTGGGCGATGGTTGGCAGGAAGGCGAGGAGCGAGCGGGATTCGACGACGCCGGAGCCGAGGGCATTGGCGAGCGTCACCTTGCCGGCGCGGATCGCGTGGACGAGGCCGGCGACGCCGAGTCGCGAGCGGGGATTGAGTTCGAGCGGATCGGCGAAATCGGCATCGAGCCGCCGCCAGACCATCTCCAGCTTCTTCAGGCCGGACACCGTGCGGACGTAGAGCGTGTCGTCGCGCACCGTCAGGTCGGCGCCCTCGGCCAGCAGGAAGCCGAGATAGCGGGCGAGGAAGGCGTGCTCGAAATAGGTCTCGTTGA
>CAZEZD010000287.1:0-4389 GCA_964516115.1 uncultured Hyphomicrobiales bacterium | reverse complement strand
TTCGGCGACGAAGGCGTCGAAGCGCTCGGCCTGGGCGTTGACGATGTCGACGAAGAAGAAGGCGGGCGCCCGGGCCGGCAGCGCATCCTCGATCTGCCGGCGGAAACTGGCATCGACCAGCGCGATGACCGCGAGCAGGGTGAGGCCGAGGCCGAGCGACAGGACGACCGAGGGGGTCAGCGCCCCGGGCCGGTGCAGGTTGGACACGGCGAGCCTCAGGCTCGTGCGCCGCGACCGCGGCAGGCGTGCGGCAACCGCCATGATGCCCGATGCCACGAGGCGCAGCGCGACGAAGATGCCGGCCGCGCCGGCCATGAAGCCCATGGCGAGGCGCGGGTTGAACGAGGTCGCGACCGCCAGCGTCACCAGAATCGCCAGCGTCAGCGCGACCATCGCGAGATAGCGGCCGCGCGGCCAGCGACGCTCCCCGTCCACGGTATCGCGGAACAGCGCGGAGACCGGCACATCATGCGCCCGTCCGAGCGGCCAGAGCGCGAAAGCCAGGGCGACGAGCAGGCCGTAGGCGGCGGCCGTCGCCAGTTCTCCCGGATGGACGGACGTCGCGACCGGCACCGGAATGGCCGAGCCGAAGGTGGCCACCACCGCGGACGGCAGGATCGAGCCGATGACGAGCCCGATGATCGTGCCGACGACGGCGAGCAGGCCGACCTGGGTCAGGGTCGCGGCGAAGACCATGCCGCCGGTCGCGCCGAGCGCCTTCAGGGTCGCGATGTCGTCGCGCTTGCGGTCGACGAGGCTCGCCACCGCATTGGCGACGCCGACGCCGCCAACGAGCAGGGCCGTCAGTCCGACGAGGGTGAGGAACTGCGAGAAGCGCTCGATCTGCGTCGTCAGTTGCGGCGAGGCGTTCATCCGGGTGCGGATTTCGAAGCCCGCCTCGGGAAAACGCGCGCGCATGTCGGCAATCACCCGGCGGATATCGGCATCGCTCGTCTGGCTGGAGCCGAGGCTGAGCTGGTACATCCAGCGGATCAGCGATCCCGGCTGGATCAGGCCGGTGCGGCGGAACGCATCCAGCGACAGAATGAGGCGGGGTCCGAAGCCGATGCCGCCGGCGAGCCGGTCCGGCTCGCTGCGGATGACGCCGGCGATCCTGACGGCGAGGTCGCCAAGCACCAGTTCGTCCCCGACCTTCAGGTCGAGACGCGCCAGCAGCGTCGGCTCGACGAGTACGCCGTCCCGGCCGTTCGCCGGTCCAAGCGCCTCCGGCGTCGTCCGTGCGGGTTCGGCCTCGAGCGTGCCGACAAGGGGGTAGAGACCGGGATCGACGGCCTTGATCTCGACGAGCGAGGACTTGGCGGCATCGCCCTCCGTGCCCGTCCGCGCCATGGCGCGGGTCGTGGCCATGGTGGCGACGACGCCTCGCTCTCCGAGCGCGCGCACGATGGCCTCCGGCAGTTCCCGGTGCAGCACCTGGAACGAGGCGTCGGCGCCGAGGATGACGCGACCCTCGCGGTTTAGGCCCTCGACGAGCCCGCGCGCAAAGGACCCCACCCCGGCGATGGCCGCGACGCCCAGCGCGATGCAGGCGATGAAGGTGCCGAAGCCTCGCAGGCCGCCGCGCAGGTCGCGGAGGCCGAGGCGGATGGCGGTGGGAAAGCGGGCAGGCCGCGCGACGAAGCCGCTCACCCGACACGCTCCGCGGTCCTGACGTCCTCGACGATGACGCCGGATCGGAGCCTGACGACGCGGTCGCAGCGTTCCGCCAGTGCGCGGTCGTGGGTAACGAGCACCAGCGTCGCCCCGCGCTCGGCCTGCTTGGCGAACATGAGGTCGATGATGGTCCGCCCCGTCGTCTCGTCGAGATTGCCGGTCGGTTCGTCGGCGAACAGGATGTCCGGCTTGACCGAAAGAGCGCGCGCGAGCGCCGTGCGCTGCTGCTCGCCGCCCGACAACTGGGTCGGATAGTGGTCGAGGCGCCCGCCGAGGCCGACCGCGTCCAGTTCGTCGGCCGCCTTATCGAAGGCGTGCCGGTCGCCCGCCAGTTCCAGCGGCACGGCGACGTTCTCCAGCGCCGTCATGGTCGGGATCAGATGGAACGACTGGAACACGATGCCGGCATGGCGGCCGCGGAAACGCGCCAGCGCGTCCTCGTCGAGCCGGGTGATGTCGGTCCCGGCCACGTTGACCGTTCCGGAATCCGGGCGCTCGAGGCCCGCCATGACCATCAGCAGCGTCGACTTGCCGGAGCCCGAGGGACCGACCAGTCCGACCGACTCGCCTCGTCCGATGGTGAGCGACAGCCCTTTCAGGATATGGACGCGGGATGCGGCCCGGCCGAGCGAGAGCTCCACGCGGTCGAGGATGATGGCGTTGTGTGCTTCGGCAAGCACCTGGGTCGGAACGGGCATGGGTCTGTCGGTCGCTTCGCCTGAAGGCCGCATGTTGCGGCAGTGCACACGCGACCCTAGATGGCAATTGTCTCGGACTTTTGGAAGGCAAGCTCTGTGCGACACTTCGTGATCGGCCTCCTCGCCTGTCTTCTTCTTGCAGCGCCCGGCCCGGCGAGCGCCCAGCAGGACAGGCCGATCGCCATCGTCGCGCTGGGAGACAGCCTGACGGCGGGCTACCAGCTGCCGCCGGGCGACGCCTTTCCGGTCAAGCTTCAGGCGGCGTTGAAGGCGAAAGGGCTGAACGTGACCGTCGAGAATGCGGGCGTGTCAGGCGATACCTCCACCGGCGGCCTGGAGCGCCTGGACTGGGCGGTCGGCGACGGTGTCGATGCGGTGATCCTCGAACTCGGCGCCAATGACGCGCTGCGCGGCATCGACCCGGCGGTGACCCGCCGCAACATCGACGAGATCATCACCCGGCTGAAGGCGCGCGGCGTTGCGGTTCTGCTCAGCGGCATGCTGGCGCCGCCGAACATGGGGCCGCAGTTCGCGGCAGCCTTCAACCCGATCTTCCCGGAGCTTGCCGCCAGCCACGGCGTGCTGTTCGACCCGTTCTTCCTGGAGGGCGTCGCGGCCGAACGCGACCTCAACCTGTCCGACGGCATGCATCCCAACGCCCGCGGTGTCGACGCGATCGTCGCCCGCATCCTTCCCAGGGTCGAGGAACTCATCGCACAGGTGCGATCGCGCCGCGGCGGTTGACGCGTCCGCGACGGCCTCCTAATCCCGGGCATCTCCCCAAACGATCGGCTTGTCCCCATGCAGACCCGTCCCCTCGGCCGCACCGGCGTGAACGTTCCCGTCGTGTGCCTCGGCACCATGACCTTCGGCGAGCAGAACACGGAAGCCGAGGGCCATGAGCAGATGGACTATGCCGTCTCGCGCGGCATCACCTTCTTCGACACGGCCGAAATGTATGCGGTGCCGCCGAAGCGGGAGACCTACGGCTCCACTGAGCGCATCATCGGCTCCTGGCTCAGGAAGCGCGGCCGGCGTGACGACATCTTTCTGGCCTCGAAGGTCGCCGGCGCCGGACAGATGGACTGGTTGCGCCCGGACGGCGCGCCGACCCGGCTCACCCGCGTCCAGATGCAGACGGCGCTCGACCAGAGCCTCAAGCGGCTCGGCACCGACTACATCGATCTCTACCAGCTGCACTGGCCGGAGCGTCCGGCCCCCTTCGGCGCCAACCCGACCCGCTTCGACTCCGAGCTGTGGAAGCCGCGCGAGGATGAGACCCCGATCGCCGAACAGCTCGACGTGCTGAGTGATTTCGTCAAGGCCGGCAAGGTGCGCTTCATCGGCCTGTCCAACGAGAGCGCCTGGGGGACCATGTCCTTTCTCAGGGAGAGCGAAGCGCGCGGCCTGCCGCGCGTCCAGTCGGTGCAGAACGCCTATCACCTGCTCAACCGCACCTACGAGACCGCCATGGCGGAAGTCACGCTGCGCGAAGAGGTGGGGCTGCTCGCCTACTCGCCGCTGGCGCAGGGGTTCCTGACCGGCAAGTATCTCGACGGCGCCCGTCCGCCCGGGGCCCGGGTGACGCTGTTCGACCGCCAGCAGCGCTACCAGAAGCCCGGCTCCGAGCCGGCGATCAGGGACTATCTCGCGATCGCGCGCGAGGCCGGCCTCGACCCTGCCGTACTCGCCATCGCCTTCGTCGTCAGCCGGCCCTTCGTGACATCGGCCATCATCGGCGCGACGTCGATGGCGCAACTGAAGACGGCTATCGATGCCGGCGAGGTGGCGCTGTCGGCGCAAACGCTGGCGGCTATCGATGCCGTCCACCAGTTGCGGGGCAATCCCGCGCCGTGAGCCGCCGGGGAAAGCCGGAGAATCCTCTTGGAATCCGGCCGCGGACCGGATAATGATCTTCAACAAGATTCGAGGCGGCCCGGGGTCTGCTCCGCGCTTCGAACGCAACATCAAACAGGTCTGGTGGGGTTTGGCACGTCGGAGGCAGGCGCGAGGGGCG
>CAZEZD010000286.1:0-4394 GCA_964516115.1 uncultured Hyphomicrobiales bacterium | reverse complement strand
GCGAAGCATTTCAGCCTGACGCGAGATCACCTCATCCAGCCGACCGCGGATGTAACGGCGGCAAGAGGGTGGTCCCGCGTCGACAAATTCTGTATGAGGCGAACCCTGGCATCGAGCGGCACACCCGCTTCGCCGGGGTTTTCTGCGCCGCAACGCCGGCGCATCGACGGAGAAGCCAAGCTGATGGCGAAGGAAGACGTCCTCAATTTCGAAGGCAAGGTGACGGAGGTCATGCCCGACGCCCGGTTCCGCGTGGAGCTGGACAACGGTCACATGGTCGTCGTGTACACCGCCGGAAAGATGAAGAAGAACCGCATCAAGACGCTGGTCGGCGACCGCGTGACGGTGGAGATGACGCCCTACGATCTCGACAAGGGCCGCCTCGTCTTCCGTCACAAGGGCGACGCTCCGCCTCCCGGCGCGCGCCCCGGCGGCGCCCGCCCCGGCGGACCGCAGCGCCGCCGCTGATCCCTTTGCCGGCGCGGATACCGTCCGCGCCGCAGGTGCCCGCCATGGCGACCTGACGGTCGCCGCTTGCCGTCACGGGCCTTCCACGTCCTCCGGATCATCATGTCCTCCGGATCCCTCTCCTCCCGCTCGGCGACCCTCCTCGGCTTCGGGGCCATCGGCCTTTGGGGCCTGCTGGCGCTGTTGACCGCCGCCTCGGGCACCGTTCCGCCGTTCCAGCTCACCGCCATGACCTTCGCGGTGGGCGGCGGCATCGGCCTCGCCGTCGTCGCCATGCGGCCGGGCGGACTTGGTCTCCTCGCCCAGCCGCCGCTGGTCTGGCTGCACGGCATTGCCGGGCTGTTCGGCTACCATGCGCTCTACTTCACCGCCCTGCGTTTCGCGCCTGCCGCGGAGGCGAACCTCCTCAACTATCTCTGGCCGCTTCTCATCGTCGTCTTCTCGGCGCTGCTGCCGGGCCAGCGCCTGAAGGCGCATCACATCGCCGGCGCCCTGCTCGGCCTTGCCGGCACAGTGTTGCTGATCGCCGGGCGCGGCGGGCTCGGCGAGGGTTTTGCCGCGGGCCATCTCCTCGGCTATGCGGCGGCCATCGGCTGCGCCCTGTTCTGGTCAGTCTATTCGGTGACGGCGCGGCTCTTGCCCCATGCGCCGACGGAATCGGTCGCCGGCTTCTGCCTCGCCACGGCGGCCCTGGCCCTCATCTGCCACCTCGCCATCGAGACAACGATCTGGCCGACCCGTCCGACCGAGTGGCTGGCGATCCTCGGCATGGGCCTCGGCCCGGTGGGGGCTGCCTTCTACCTCTGGGACCGGGGCATGAAGCGTGGCGACATCCAGGTGCTGGGGGCGGCAAGCTATGCAGCCCCGGTGATCTCGACGCTGGCGCTGGTCGCCTTCGGCTTTGCGCAGCCGAGTCTGGTGCTCGCCGTCTCGGTGGCGCTGATCGTGACGGGATCGCTGGTGGCGGCGAAGGACATGCTCAGGCGGTAGCGAAGCGCCCTGCATCGGCCGAATGCGTCCTTCGAGGCTCGCCTCCGGACGATGCCGTCGCATCGCCGGGGGCGAGCCTCGAAGGACGCACTTGCGGTGGTGCAGGACTGCCTGTTCTCGACGTCCTAACCCGCCTGCTGCATCCTGCGGCAGTGATAGGAATAGGCGACGGTGAAGCCGAGCCGCTGATAGAGGGCGTGGGCCTTCACATTGGTCCTGCGCACCTGCAGGTAAGCCGCCTGTGCGCCGTGCGAGCGGCCCCAGTGCAGAAGCGAGCCGATCATGCGCTGGCCGGCGCCGGAGCCGCGCGCGTCCGGGTGAACGGCGAGATCGTAGAGCCCGACATAGCCGCGATCGGCGACGCCGAGGCCGAAGCCGAGCGGCTTGCGGTCGATGTAAACGGTGGCGAAAGCCGTCTCGACGCGGATGGCGCCGACGATGCGGCCGAGCATGTCGCGCTGCCAGTCGGCCAGTTCATAGGCCTCCGCCGCGCCGTCGATCCAGCCCTGCGAGGGCTCCTCCGACAGCACGACGGCGGCATCCGGCGCCCCCGCGATCTTCACCCGCGCGGTCAGCGGCGCGACCATGACGTCCGTCTCGTCGTAGATGGTCCAGCCGGCTGCTGCGAAGGCGGCGTCGATGCCCTCGCCGGCCAGCGGCGTGATGCGCACCATCGGCTCGATGCCGGCCCTGCGGTAGAGCTGTTTCACCGTGGCGATCAGCTCCTCGCCCGAGATGGTCGAGGGATAGAAGGGGCTGGCCGCATTGGACCGCTTGGTGTGGCCGCCAGCCATGCGCAGCATCCAGCCGTCGACATAGACGGTCTGCATGGCCGGCCAGGCGTTGAAGAGGCGTTCCTCCAGCGAACGGACGAGGGCGATGTCGGTCATGGGACGGTCCGTCAGGTGCCCGGAGCCCAGCCGGGAGGCGCCAGCGTGAAGCCGGCGAAATCGAAGCCGGGCGCCACCGTGCAGCCGACCAGCGTCCAGTCGCCGAGGCTCTCGGCGGCTTGCCAGTGGTGCGGTTGCACGATGCCTTGCGGGCGCTCGTCGCCAGCGAGATCGGCGCCGAGGACGAGATGCGTGACCGGACCTGCGTCGGAGGCGGCGAGCGACAGTTTCAGGGGCGCGCCGGCGTGCCAGTGCCAGACCTCGGTCGCATCCACCGTGTGCCAGTGGGAACGCTCGCCGCGCTTCAACAGAAAGTAGATGGCGGTCGAGGCGGAGCGGCCGCCGGGACCCGGTGCGTCGCGGAAGGTCTCGCGGAAATGCCCGCCCTCGGGGTGGGGCTGAAGACCGAGCAGGGCGATGATCTGGTCGGCGGTCATCGGCGTCACTTGCGGTTGCGTCCGAAGTCCGGATCGGCCGTGTCCTGGCGCTGGTCGATGATCGAGCGGCGGATGGCGCGGGTGCGGGTGAAGAGGTCGAAGAGCTGGTCGCCCTGTCCCCAGCGGATGTTGCGCTGGAGCGCGATGAGATCCTCCGTGAAGCGGCCCAGCACCTCCAGCACCGCCTCCTTGTTGTGCAGGAAGACGTCGCGCCACATGGTCGGGTCGGAGGCGGCGATGCGGGTGAAGTCGCGGAAGCCGCCGGCCGAGAACTTGATCACCTCGCTCTCGGTCACCGTCTCGAGGTCCGAGGCCGTGCCGACGATGTTGTAGGCGATGAGGTGCGGCACGTGGCTGGTGATGGCGAGGACGAGGTCGTGATGGTCGGGCGCCATGACCTCGGTCTTCGAACCGAGCCCCTGCCAGAAGGCGGAGAGCTTCTCGATGGCGGCGGGGTCTGTGTCCGGCACGGGGGTGAGGATGCACCAGCGGCCGTGGAAGAGCTCGGGGAAGCCGGAGTCGGGGCCCGAATGCTCGGTGCCGGCCACGGGATGGGCCGGAATGAGGTGGACGCCGGCCGGCATGTGCGGCGCCATCTGCGCGACGATGGAGCCCTTGGTGGAACCGACGTCGGAGACGATGGCGCCGGCTTTGAGGTGCGGGCCGATGGCCTCGGCCACCGCCCCCATGGCGCCGACGGGCACACAGGCGATGACGAGGTCGGCGTCCTTCACGGCAGCGGCCATGTCGGTGGTCGCCTCATCGGCGATGCCGAGTTCGCGCACGCGGTCGACGACGGCCTCGGAGCGGTCGGCGGCCACCACCGTTCCAGCCAGCGGAACGTCGCGCAGGGCGCGCGCAATTGACGAGCCGATCAGGCCGATGCCGATCAGCGTGACCTTGCCGAAGAGCGGCTCGCCGCTCACCGCTTCATGAACTCGGCGAGGGTCGCGACGAGATGGCGGTTGGCCTCCTCGGTCCCGACGGTGAGACGCAGCGCGTCGGGGAGGCCATAGGCGCCGACGCGGCGCAGCACGAGGCCCTTGGAGACGAGGTAGCCGTCGGCATCGGCGGCCGTCCTGCCGGCCTCCTTCGGGAAGTGGACCAGCAGGAAGTTGCCGACCGAGGGCGTCATCTCGAGGCCAAGCTTCCCGATCTCGGCGGTCAGCCAGGGCAGCCAGGTCTCGTTGTGCTCGACAGCCTTCTGGACGAAGGCCTGATCCTGAATGGCAGCGGCGCCGGCGGCGATCGCCGCGGCGTTGACGTTGAAGGGGCCGCGGATGCGGTTCACCGCATCGATCAGGTGCGCCGGGCCGACCATCCAGCCGATGCGCAGCGCCGCAAGGCCGTAGATCTTCGAGAAGGTGCGCGTCATCACGACATTCTCGTTGGAGGCCACCAGTTCCAGCCCGCTCTCGTAGTCGTTGCGGCGGACATATTCGGCGTAGGCGGCGTCGAGGATCAGCAGCACGGACTTCGGCAGGCCGGCATGCAGGCGCTTCACCTCGTCGAAGGGGATGTAGGTGCCGGTCGGATTGTTGGGGTTGGCGAGATAGACGATCTTCGTCTTCGGCGTCACCGCGGCAAGGATGGCGTCGACATCCGTCGT
>CAZEZD010000285.1:0-4394 GCA_964516115.1 uncultured Hyphomicrobiales bacterium | reverse complement strand
GTGGATCGTCCAGGGCGTGGTGGTCCAGATGACGACGGAGGAGTGTCGAAGGAGGGCAGCCTTGTCCGCGGGTGCCCGGACGTCCGTTCCGATGTCTGCAACCTGCCGAACCGGAAACGCCGCCCAGATCATATCGCTCTGGTGGTCGTGGTACTCGACCTCGGCCTCGGCGAGTGCCGTCTTCTCCACCACCGACCACATGACGGGCTTCGAGCCGCGGTAGAGCTGGCCGGAATCCGCGAATTTCATGATCTCCTCGGCGATCTGCGCCTCGGCATGGAATGTCATGGTCTGGTAGGGGTTGGCCCAGTCGCCGACGACGCCGAGGCGTTTGAACTCCTCGCGCTGGACGTTCAGCCAGTGGGTGGCGAAGGCGCGGCATTCCTGGCGGAACTCGACGACCGGCACCTCGTCCTTGTTCTTGCCCTTCGCCCGGTACTCCTCCTCGATCTTCCACTCGATCGGAAGGCCGTGGCAGTCCCAGCCGGGCACGTAGTCGCTGTCGAAGCCGAGCATCTGCTGCGACTTCGTCACCATGTCCTTGAGGATCTTGTTGAGCGCATGGCCGATGTGGAGGTGGCCGTTGGCGTAGGGTGGGCCGTCATGCAGGACGAAGCGGGCCCTGCCCTTCGAGGCGCGGCGAAGGCGGCCGTAGAGGTCCATCTCCTCCCAGCTTTTCAGGATCTGCGGCTCCTTCTCCGGGAGGCCGGCGCGCATCGGGAACGGCGTCTCCGGCAGCAGCAGGGTCTTCGAATAGTCGAAGGCGTCGGACGCCTGAGCGCCGGGTGCCTGGGCAGCGGGGGTCTTGGTCTTGTCGGACATGGGATGATCGGCTGGGAAAGGCGGCGGCGGGCCGCGGTGTCGGGTCGGGTGGAGCGGAACCCCGGACCTCCGAACGCGCGCGAGACGGCCCCGCTGCCTTCAGGAGGCCGGGCCGGTAATTCGCAAAGCGGTGCGGGCGGCGCGCATGGCGCCGTCATAAGGGCTGGCGTGGCGGGCGGCAAGGGCCGTTATGGATCAGGAGCGTCCATCGTCTTGGCGAAAGCCTCGAGATCGGCGCCGGACGACGGACCGGCGGTGGCGACGAGCGAGCGGGCGAGGACTGCGAGATCGCGCCTTTCCCCCTCCGGCAGGTTACGGGCCAGACGCTCGGCATTCTCGCGCAATGTGCCCGCGAGGCGCGCGATCGCCGCGGGGCGCAGATAGCCCTCGCGGACGAGCCGCAAGGCTCCCGAGATGTTCTGCACGACGCCCTGCCTCACTTCGTCGGCGTCGGCCTTGATGGGATCGGTCAGGCGCTCTGGCGGGAGGTTCCGCATGAAGTCTGATGAGACTTCAAGCATGGCCACGGAGCATCGCAGCGTGAAGTCCATGCCCTCGACGATCTCGGCCTGAAACATGAGAAAATTGCCGGCCACGGCAGGGTCGTCGAAATCGCGCGCGCGAAAGGTCACATAGCGCGCGACGGTCAGGCCACCCGCCTGGCAGAGCCCTGCGAGGGCCAGACCTTGCCCGCGCGTGAAACGCCGGCCGGGAACGACCAGTCCTGCATTCCAGATCGCGCGCAACGCGGGGCCGGCCACCGGATCGGTGAGGCGGGGAAGCGTGCCGCGCTGCTCCGCCTGACCGGCCAATTCCTCGAACTGGTGGCGGGCCTGCCGGGCGGCGAGCTCGTCGAAATCGACAACGGATCCTGCGGGAACCGCCGAGGCGCGCACGGGCCCAAGGATGAGGGCGACCGCCAGAAGGGCGCAGACCAGTCTGGACATTATCAGCCTCCCGCGACAGTTGATCTAGCATTCAAGACGATGCGTGCGTGACGTTTCCGCTTGTTGCCGGGCTCTCCCGTCGATGCGGCGGCCTGTTTCGCGAGGCACGTGCCGGAAACAAACCGGAGCCAAGGAGACAGCCGCAACTCGCTGCAGGAGCCATTCCCGATGATCCGCCCCGCCGTCGCTCTTCTCGCTCTTGCCGCCGCGATGCCGGTCGCCAGTTCCGGCGCCACCGCGCAGGACAGGCCGCGCAGCCTGCCGGCCGCCATGCTCGGCACCTGGGGCTACGAGGCACGCTCATGCAGCGAGGAGACCGACGACGGGCGGGTCAGGGTCGAGCCGCGTTCTGTCGAGTTCTTCGCTTCCTCCTGCCGCTTCAGCCGCTACCAGCGTGACCGTGCCGGTACGGTGACGGCAAGCGGACGCTGCCGGGGTGAAGGCGAGACGGAGGTCACTCGAGAGAGCGTCCGCTTCCGGCAGGTCAGCCCCGAACAACTGCAGATCACCTGGCAGGGCTCACAACACATCTACCTGCGCTGTTCGCAGAATCTGCCGGTACGCTAGCGAGCGGCGGCGGCCTTGCGATGGCCCGTCCCGCCGAACGGCAGATGTTCGGGAACGATGTCCCCGCATGAGCGCGAGACGATGAGGCGGCGGATTACTCCGCCGCCTCCTTGTAGGGCTGGGGCCTCGTCCAGCGCAGGATCGGGGTGCGGGCTGCGCGCGTCTCGTCGAGGCGGCGGCGCGGCGCGTGGTAGGGCGCACCCTTGAACCGGTCCACCTCGCCGCGCTTCGCGGACATGGCGAGGTCGCGCAGCGTCGCAATGAACAGGTCGAGGGAGGCCTTAGACTCGCTCTCCGTCGGCTCGATCAGCATGGCACCGTGGACGACCAGTGGGAAATACATGGTCATCGGGTGGTAGCCCTCGTCGATCATCGCCTTGGCGAAGTCGAGGGTCGATACCCCGGTGTTCTTCAGCCAGTCGTCGTCGAACAGCGCCTCGTGCATGCAGGGCTGGTTGCCGAAGGGCAGGCTCATCAGGTCGGCGAGCGAGGCGCGGATGTAGTTGGCGTTGAGGACTGCGTCCTCAGACGCCAGCTTCATGCCGTCGGCGCCGTGGCTGAGCATGTAGGCGAGCGCGCGGACGAACATGCCCATCTGCCCATGGAAGGCCGACATGCGGCCGAAGGGCTGTTCGCCCTTGTCCAGTTTACCGCCCTCCTCCACCAGCGCGTAGCCCTTGCCGACGCGGATGAAAGGATAGGGCACGAAGGCCGCGAGGCGCTCCGACAGCACGACAGGACCGGCACCCGGACCGCCGCCGCCATGCGGCGTCGAGAACGTCTTGTGCAGATTGATATGCATGGCGTCGACGCCGAGATCGCCCGGCCGGGCCTTGCCGACGATGGCGTTAAAGTTGGCCCCGTCGCAGTAGAAGTAGGAGCCGTTGGCGTGGATCGCCTTGGCAATCTCGACGATCTCCTTCTCGAAGATGCCGCAGGTGTTCGGGTTGGTCAGCATGATCGCTGCCACCTCCGGTCCAAGCGCCGCCTTGACGTCGGACACATGGACGGTGCCGTCGACATTGGCGGGGACGGAGCGTACCTCGAAGCCGATGAGGGCGGCCGTCGCCGGGTTGGTGCCATGGGCGGATTCCGGCACCAGCACGATCTTGCGATGCCCCTCGCCCTTGGCCTCGAGAGCGGCCTTGATCGCCATCATGCCGCAAAGTTCGCCATGGGCGCCCGCCTTCGGGCTCATGGCGACGGCCGGCATGCCGGTCAGCTCCTTCAGGTAATGCGCCAGCGTGTCGATAAGCTGCAGCGCGCCCTGAACGGTGGAGGCCGGCTGGAGGGGATGGATGTCGCCGAAGCCAGGCAGCCGCGCCATCTTCTCGTTGAGGCGGGCGTTGTGCTTCATCGTGCAGGAGCCGAGCGGGAAGAGCCCGGTATCGATGCCGAAGTTCTTGGAGGACAGGCGCACGTAATGGCGCATCACCTCTGGTTCGGTCAGGCCCGGCAAGCCGATCGGTTCGGAGCGTGCCAGTTTTCCAAGACGCGACTTCACCTTTTTCGGTTCGGGCATATCGACGCCGGTGACCTCGGTGCGGCCGATCTCGAAGATCAGCGCCTCCTCGATCTGCAGCGCCTTGTTGCCGGTGAAGGTCGGATGGGCGGAGGACGAGTTGGCCTCGCCGGCGGCGGTGGGACGGCCCTGGTTGTTCATGGACATCGGTTCCGCTCCTCAGAGGCTGGCGCCCAGCGCCGCCACGAAGGCGGCGCGGTCGTCGTCGGTGTTCACTTCGGTGTTGGCGACGAGGATGACGTCGCCCAGCGCCTTGTCCTTCGGCCAGAGGCGCGAGGCCGGCACGCCGGCGAGCACCCCCTTCTTCGCCATCTTCTCGATGACCTTCGCCGCATTGCCCGGCACGCGGATGGCGAACTCATTGAAGAAGCTCTTGTTCAGGACATCGACCTCGTCGAGGTCGGCCAGCCGGTCGGCGAGATCGCAGGCGTTGGCGTGGTTGACCGCCGCGAGCTTCCGCAGGCCGGCCTCTCCCAGAAGCGTCATGTGGATGGTGAAGGCAAGGCACATCAGCCCGGAATTGGTGCAGATGTTGG
>CAZEZD010000284.1:0-4397 GCA_964516115.1 uncultured Hyphomicrobiales bacterium | reverse complement strand
ACCCCATGTCGATATCGACTCTCATCCCGACTCAGGAACCCTCATCCACTGCGCGGACCTCTCCTAGCATCCCGGCGCGGCCGCCGCTGCGGCCAGCCCAGCGAATCCCACAGGATTGACCGGGCCGCGGCTCTGGCCTTGCCGGCGGCAATGGTCTATGCCCGCCGGCTTTCCCGAAGCCCCTTCTGCGAGACGCCCGTGCCCTCCGCCGCCCAAGCCGTGTCGATCGGCATCGATTTCGGCACCACCAACACCGTCGTCGCCATCGCGGGCGCCGACGGACGGGCCGAGGCCATCACCTTCCGGCACGACGGCGCCATGCTGAAGGGCTATGTCACGGCGCTCTGCTACTGGCAGGAACGTGCCGGCGATCGGCTGACCATCCGCGTCGAGGGCGGTCCCTGGGCCATGGACCAGTTGATGACCGGGACCAAGGCCCATCGCTTCATCCAGTCCTTCAAGACCTTCGCCGCCAGCCGCAGCTTCCAGGAAACGCGCATCTTCGGCCAGAAGACGCAGTTCGAGGATCTGCTCGTCGCCTTCATGCAGACCCTCCAGCGCCACGCCGACCGCGAGCTCGATTTTAGCGCGGCGCGGGTGCAGATCGGCCGGCCGGTGCGCTTCGCCGGGTCGAACCCCGACGAGGGGCTCGCCATGCAACGCTATCGCGATGCCTTCGGCCGGCTCGGCCTCGACACGGCCCGCTATGTCTATGAACCGGTCGGCGCGGCCTTCTTCTATGCCCGCGCCCTCGACCACGACGCGACCGTGCTCGTCGCCGATTTCGGCGGCGGCACGTCCGACTTCTCGGTCATGCGGTTCGAGCGGCGGGGTGGCCGCCTGGCGGCCGAGCCGCTGTCCCATGCCGGCATCGGCATCGCCGGCGACAGTTTCGACTACCGCATCGTCGACCACGTGGTCTCGCCGGTGCTCGGCAAGGGCTCGGACTACCGCTCGATGGACAAGCTGCTCACCGTGCCCAACCGCTACTACGCCAATCTCGCGCGCTGGCACCAGCTCGCCATGATGAAGTCGAACGGCGACCTCCAGGGCCTGCGCGATCTCGAAAAAGTAGCGGTGCAGCCTGAAGGGCTGCGCAAGTTCATCGACATCATCGACTACGATCTCGGCCTGACGCTCTACCGCGCGGTCTCGGAGGCCAAGGTCGCTCTCTCATCCGCGGAGGCTGCCGATTTCCGCTTCGCCGCCGAGGGTGTCGAGATCGCGGGGCGCATCACCCGCAAGGAGTTCGAGCGCTGGATCGCAGCCGACGTCACCCGCATCGCCGAGACCATCGACGAGGCCCTGGCGAGTGCCGGGGTGAAGGAAAGCGAGATCGAGAAGGTCTTCCTCACCGGCGGCACCTCCTTCGTGCCAGCGATCAGGCGGCTTTTCACCCGCCGCTTCGACGAGGCGAAGCTGACGAACGGCGACCAGTTCGAATCGATCGCCTATGGCCTCGCCCTGATCGGCCAGGAGTCTGACGCCGAGCGCTGGGCGGCCTGACCGGCGGCCTCGAATGGCCGCTGTGCGCCCGGCCCCTTACCGGCGGCGTCGCGACCTCGCTAGCATGGGCCCTTCGACATCGAGCAGGCAGGGGCGCGCGTGACCATTCTCATCACCGGGGGAACCGGCTTCGTCGGCGCCGCCACCGTCGATCACCTCGTCCGGAACGGCCGGAACGTCGTCGTCCTCGCGGCCCATCCGGCGGAGCCCGGCTGGCTGCCAGAGGGCATCGCGGTGACCATTGGCGATGTCCGCGACGGCGACGGCCTACGGGCCGTCATGGCCGCGCACAAGGTCTCGGCGGTCATCCATGCCGCCGCCATCACCGCCGGTCCCGACATGGAGAAGAACCACCCCGAGAAGATCGTGTCCGTCAACGTCGGCGGCACGGCCGCCGTGATGCAGGCCGCGGCCGAGGCCGGCTGCTCCCGCGTCGTCATCGCCTCGTCGGCGAGTGTCTATCCGCTCGCGAAGGCAGATGACCGGCGGTTCCGCGCCGATGTCGATGCCCCGGCTCCGGCCGCCCTCTATGGGATGACCAAGAAGATGGCCGAGGACGTGGCGCGGCGCCTCGGCCAAGTCTACGGCATCATGACGCCGATCCTGCGCATTGCCGGCGTCTATGGCCCCTACGAGCGCGAAACCGGCGTCCGCGAGATCCTGTCGGCGCAGGCCCAGGTCGTCGCCGATGCCATGGCGGGACAGCGCACCCGCCTAAGCCGTCCGGGTTTTGCCGGCTGGCTCTATTCGCGCGATGCGGCGGCGGGACTTGTCACGCTGGTCGATGCGGCACTGGACGAACCGGCCCCGGTCTTCGATCTCGGCGGCCCGGAAGTCTTCTCCGTCGAGGCCTTCTGCGCCGAGATTGCGCCCGCCTTCCCAGGCTGGAGCCATGCGATCGACCCCGCGGCTCCCACGGTCCGATACCAGATTCCCGCCGACAAGCCCGGCAGCGACTTCGAGCGGTTGAAGGCGGCGACGGGCTTCGCGCCGCGCTTCGGCCTGAAGGCTGCCGCCGCCGATTATCTCGCCTGGCTTGGCCGGGCCTGAGCAGCCGCTGCCGGCGCGAGGACAGCCATGCGCAAGGCGGGGTTTGACCGCGCCTGATCGCCGACCCTAGCCTTTCCCTTTCGCCGAAGGGGAACGGGCATGGACGACGTCGGACACCGCTGGCTCAATCAGCATCGCGTGGGGCAGAGGCTGCCGAGGGCCGTCGGCGGCGAGGGCATCCACGTCATCGACGAACACGGCCGCCGTTTCCTCGACGGCTCGTCCGGCCCCGCCCTTTTCTGCCTCGGCCATGGCCATCGCGAGGTGATCGAGGCGATCAAGGCGCAGTATGACACCCTGTCCTTCGGCTACACGGCCGGTTTCACCTCCGACCCCATCGACTCCCTCGCCTACACTCTTGTCGAGAAGGCCGGCGGCGGCATGAGCCGCGTCTCCTTCGTCTCCGGTGGCTCGGAGGCCAACGAGACCGCCATCAAGATCGCGCTGCAGTACCACCTGGCGCGTGGCCATGCCGGCCGGACGCATTTCTTCGCCCGCCGCCAGTCCTGGCACGGCTACACGATGGGGGCCCTGTCGCTGTCGGGCCATCCGGCCCGCCGCCGCCCCTATGTCGGCGCGCTGATGCCGGTGACGCACCTCTCGCCGGCCAACGACTATCGCCCGCCGGCTGGCGTGACACAGGAAGGGCTGGTCGACCACCTCGCCGCCGAGTTCGAGCAGGAGATCCACCGCATCGGCGCCGAGCGGATCGCCGCCTTCTTCTTCGAGCCCGTGGTCGGCGCAGCCGGTGGCGCGGTTCCCGCCCCCGAGGGCTATGCCGCGCGGATGCGCGAGATCTGTACGCGATACGGAATCCTGATGATCGCCGACGAGGTCATGTGCGGCGTCGGGCGCTGCGGCACCTGGCGCGCCCTCGCCCATGACGGTGTCTCGCCGGACATCATGGTCACGGCCAAGGGGCTTGCGGGCGGCTATGCTCCGCTCGGGGCCGCCCTGATGACCGAGGACGTCTATCGCACCATTGCCGAGACCTTCGGCATCATCGCCTCGGTGCATACGTATTCGGGGCACACCGCGGCCTGCGCCGCCGGCCTCGCCGTGCAGAAGGTCATCATCCGCGACGGCCTCGTCGCCAAGTGCCGTGACGACGGTGCCTATCTCATGGGCGCGCTGGAACAGGCCTTCGGTCAGAACCCGCATGTCGGCGACATCCGCGGCCGGGGTTTCTTCGTCGCGGTCGAACTGGTCAAGGACCGCGAGACCAAGGCGCCCTTCGCCAGCGAACTCGGCCTCTACAAGCGCGTGAAGGACGAGGCCTTCGCGCGCGGCCTGCTCTGCTACCCCTCGCCCGGAACGGTGGATGGCCATTCGGGCGACCACGTGATCCTCGCGCCGCCCTACATCATCTCCCGATCCGAGATCGACCACATGGTCGATCTCCTCAAGGCCTCGGTGGAAGCCGCCATCGCCGGCGCCCGCCTGGACGCCGCCTGATGCGCCTCGCGAACAAGGTGGCTGTGATCACCGGCGGCGGGTCAGGCATCGGCCGCGCCTCGGCGCTCCTCTTCGCCCGCGAGGGCGGCCGCATCGCCCTCGTCGACCGCGACGAGGCCGGCGCGACCGAAACCGCCGCCATGGTCGCAGCGGCCGGCGGAGAGGCACTGGTCCGCGTTTCCGACGTCGGGGAGCCGGGCTCGGCGGACCGCGATGCAGCGGCCATCGTGGAGCGCTTCGGCCGCATCGACGTGCTGTTCACCGCCGCCGGCTTCTCCGTGGGCGGCACCATCCTCACGACGTCGCCGGAGGACTGGGACCGCGTCTTCCGCGCCAATGTCGGCGGCACCTGGCTCTGGGCCCGTGCCGTCGTCCCCGTCATGCGC